>JBLNAW010000187.1:0-16902 GCA_050259555.1 Solirubrobacterales bacterium | reverse complement strand
ACCCGGACGCCGGAACCGGGCACGTCCACCAGGAACGGGTACGCGAAATACAGGTATCCGTCGATCACGTGCCAGGGGAAGTTGTAGCCGAGGCCGACCATGAAGTTGACGCGGTTGAAGCGGTTCGACGCCAGCATCGAGAGGTAGCGGCGCCAGAACCCCTCGTCCTGGAACCACGGCTTGTCGTCCTTCTCGCTCGTGAACAGGCGGGCGACGCTCCGCACGGCGTTGGCGGGACGCTCGACGATCGGCGCGTCGATCCGCAGAGCCTCGAAGGGGTCCGACGCGTGCTGGACGCGGTCGGCGAGCTCGAGCACCGCGTAGACGAGCCCTCGCTCGTCGGCACCACCGGCGAGCAGCACGGACCCGTCGTCCGTGCTCCCGGGGATCAGGCCGAGGGCCTCGGGCACCGCCGGGATCGACGCCCCCGCGCCGGCCAGGATCGCGCGCGCTCGGGCGGTCCCGATCCCGGCAACGAGGAGCCCCGCACCGGCGTGGTCGCCGGGTCCCTGTTCTCGCACCTCGACCCTGGTCCCCTTCGCCTCAAGGGCCGTCCGGAGCTGGCCGATCGCCCAGCCGACGGGCGGGCGGCCGGCGAGCGCGTCCTCGGGGTCGCGAGCGATGGACACCACACCGTGCGTCATGCGGAACTCCTCGGGCCGGCGATGTGGGAACGATATCAGGCGCCCGGACGGCGCCGGGTCACGGGATGACCGAGAACGCGTCCGCGGAGACGAGGGTTCCGTCGGCCGCGGGCCGGCCCTCACCCACCACGACGATCCGAAGGGTATGCAGGCCCTCGGAGAGTCCCGAGACCGTGCGGATCACGCCGAACGTCGGCTGGTTCGCGTAGTTGTCGACGGTCCGCACGAGCGCACCGTCCACATAGATCGCGGCTCGTCCTTGCCGCGGACCCCGGAGGGTACTCCACTCGATCCCCGTGCCGCGGAACGTCAGTTCCAGGCTCGAGCCCTTGAGGTCGCTCGCCACGTAGCTGCCCCCCGAGGCGCGCGCGTCCGCGGCCCGCCCCCACGCGAGATCGAGGTCCGGCGTCGGGACGCGGTCCGTCCCGACCTCGAAACCGTCCACGGCGACGAGCGTGTCGCTCGACGCGGCCGACGCCTTCCCGAGCACGCGGATGGCGACCACGTGCTCCCCCCTCGAAAGGCCCTCGATCCGCCGCTCGACCCCGAACGTCTTGCCTGCCGAGTACTGATCGAAGACACCGATCCGAGATCCGTCGATCGACACCGCCGCCCTGCCCTGAGTGGGGCCGGTCATCGTGATCCAGCTGACCGACCGTCCGACGAACGCGAAGGACGCCGTCGCACCCGCGCGACGCTCCATGAGGTAGGAGCCGCCTCGAGCATCGGCGGCGGGGACCGTCCGCCAACCGTACGAAACGGCCGGGCTGTCCTGCTCGAGCTCGGTCGGCGTGGCGAACTGCGCCTGCGTCGTGGGTGCCGGGTTGCCGCTCCGGTCGACCACTGCGGGCAGCGCGCCCGGGAGGTTCACCACCGCCTGGTAGGTCTCGCCGGGGATGAGCGGATCGGTCGGCTCGACGAGGGCCATCCGGACGCTGCCGTCGAGGCAGTCGACGACGATGCCCTTACCCGAGCGGCAGGTGATCGTCGCGTCCTCGTACGCGCTGGCATCGGGTCGATAGAGCACCGTGTTGTCGGCGGTGACCTGATGGACGACCTCGGAGAAGGCGACCGTGAGCGAACCGGCCGGGTCGCTCGACGGCGTGATCGTCACGGTCGGCGGGGTGACGTCGGGGCTCGGGATCGTGACGCCCTCGAACGAGGTGCGGGCGAACCAGTCGAGGTCCACGCACCCCACGATGCCCGGCACGGTCCCGCAGTCCGTGTACTGCCAGAACGTCCAGCCGTTGCCCTGCCAGTCGTTCGCCGGCAGCGTCGGGGAGGAGACGTCCCAGTGCGCGACCCACAGGATCGTGTACCCGGCGTCGGCGACGGCGGTGGTGTCGCCCGTGCGCACGAGCCAGCCGTGCGGGCTCGTGTAGACCATCGGCTTCACGCCGAGGCGCTCGGTCACGCGGCCGAGCCACGTGAGGATCCACTGGGTGAGCTCGGCCTGCGTGAGCCCGCCCGTGCGCTCGATGTCGAGCGCGGGGACGAGGTTGCCGGGCGCGAGCTGGGCGACGTCGACGAAGTGATCGGCCTCGAGGACCGCGTCGTTCGGCGTGTCGTCGGGTTTCGCGAAGTGGTAGGCACCGAACATGATCCCGTTCGCCGTGGCGCCGGCCGCGTTCGTCGCGTACATCGGGTCGACGTAACTCCGCCCCTCCGTCGCCTTCGCGATCGCGAAGCGTTGACCCGAGGCGGCGACCTGGGCCCAGTCGATCGACTCCTGCCAGTGCGAGACGTCGATCCCCGGCAGGGATCCCGCCGGCTGCTCGACCACGACGGGAGCGCCCGCGGTGAACGAGGGCCCCGGCCCCTCCTGCGCCACCGCGACCGGGAGCGCGAGCCACGCAGACGCGAACCCGAGAACGGCGACGGCCGCCGAGGCCGTGCGGGCGAACCGTGCCGACGTGCTCATCACCTCCGATGCGCGAACGGGCAGCCTACCGGAGGCCGGGCGGCTTCGGAACCCACCCGACGGAGCGACTACGCTCGCGGAAAACGAGGAGGCCCGACGAGGAGGTCGACATGGATCTTGGCGAGATGCTCGGCACGGCCGCGAAGGAGGCGCAGAAGCATCCGGAGCTGCTGAGCTCCGTCGTCGGCCTCGTCGAGGGCGGAGCGAGCGGGAAGAAGACGACCTCGTCGGCCGCGAAGGTCGCGAGCGGCACGGGATCGGCCTCGGCGAAGGGATCGCCGAAGGCCACGAGGGCTCCGAAGGAGGCGGCGGGGCTCGGCGGGCTCCTCGGCGACCTGGACGTCGCCGGCTTGACCGAGCACGTCGGCTCCTGGGTCGGGACCGGTTCGAACAAGCGCGTCACCGGGCCGAAGGTCAAGCAGGCACTCGGGAAGCAGAAGATCGCGGCCGCCGCGAAGAAGGCCGGTGTCTCCGAGGACGAGGCCGCGTCGGGCATCGCGAAGCTGCTGCCCGCCGTCGTCGACTACCTCACGCCCGACGGGAAGATGCCCCCGCCGTCGAAGGCCGCGAAGCGGCTCGACGCGCTCACGCGATCGAAGCCCTGAGTCGCGCGGGCGCGGGTAGGATGCCGGGATGCTGGACGTCTACGACCGGCTCCCGAAGGTCGAGCTCCACTGTCACCTCGAGGGCACGATCGCGCCGACGACCGTCGCGGAGCTCGCCGGCAAGAACGGACACCGGCTCCCGGTCCCCCGGATCGAGGACCTCTACCGATACGACTCGCTGAACGGCTTCCTCGAGATCTTCTGGTTCGTGCAGGAGCTGCTCTCGACGCCCGAGGACTGGGAACGAGCGGCGTACGAGTCGGTCGTGCACGCCGTGCCACACGGGCTGCGTTACGGAGAGACGTTCTTCACGCCGGCGCGGCACCTCGCGGCGGGGCAGGACCTGGGCGGGATCGTCGAGGGCATCTCGCGGGGGCTCGAGGCGGCCGAGGCCGAGACGGGCGTGCGGTGCATGGCGATCTGCGACATGGACCGAGCGTACGGGGGCGCGGCGGGCCGCGAGCTCGTCGAGCGACTCGTCGAGCTCCGGCGCTCCGGCCGCGCGGGTCGCGTGATCGGGCTCGGGATGGACTCGACCGAGCTCGGCGTGAACCCGAGGGACTACGCGGAGGCGTTCGAGCTCGCGCGATCCGCGGGCCTGCGCCGCACCGCGCACGCCGGCGAGGACACCGGTCCGGACAACATCCGGACCGCGCTGGACGCGCTCGGCGTCGAGCGGATCGATCACGGGCTGTCGATCCTCCAGGACCCCGAGCTCACCATGCGGGTCGCCGAGGCGCGGATCCCGCTCGACGTCTGCCCGAACAGCAACGTCCTCATCGCGAACAAGGTCCCCACCCTCGCCGAGCACCCCTTCCGCGCGATGCGCGAGGCCGGACTGCTCGCCACGTTGAACACCGACGACCCGGCGATGACCGATCTCGACCTCGGCAAGGAGTACCGCTCGGTGGCCGAGGCGCTCGGGCTCTCGTTCGAGGACATGGCGCGGGTCGCGCTCGACGGCATCGAGGCCACGTGGCTCGACGACGACGAGAAGGGCCGCATGCGCCGGGACTTCGAGCGCGACATCGAGGCGCTCCGCTCCGAGCTCGGCTAGACCTCGCCCTCGCTCAACGCGGCGAAGGCCTTGCCGACGATCTCGAGTCGGTCGAACTCCTCGGGCATGTCCGAGCGCTGGTGCCCCGTCACGATCGTCACGTCGCGCGCCGGGCACGTGAACGCGGTGGTCCCCCAGTACCCGTCGTGCCCCCACCAGGTCTCGCCACCGATCTCGCGCCGGAACAGGAACAAGCCCTGGGTCGAGGGATCCTCGGGCCAGCCGGCGTCGGGGGTGAGCGGCACGCCGTCGGCGGTCGTCGTCATCGTCGCGAGGGTGGACGGCTCGCGGAAGACCTCGCCGCGGAGCAGCCCTCGGAGGAACCGGGCGAGGTCGCGGCAGGTCGACATGAGTCCGCCGCCGCCGTAGAGATCGACCGAGGCGTCGTAGTCGGCGACGTCGGACGCGCCCTGGTACTGGTGCGATAGCGGCGGGAGCTCCATCGGCTCGGGCTCGATCGTCTCCTGCCACGTGTGCCGCAGACCGAGCCGCTCGAAGCCGACGAGATCTCGGATCGCGACCCCCATCGGCGAGCCGGTCGCTCGCTCGAGGATCTCCCCGACCAGGCAGGCACCGGTGTCCGAGTAGCCCCACACGGAACCCGGCGGCCCGTACGGATGCCCGTGCGAGACGGCGAAGGTCACCTGCTCGAGGCGCGTCCACCGGTGACCTGGGTCGGCCTCGCACGCCGCCTCGAAGCCGCCGACGATCGAGTCGTCGTAGGCGTCGGCCGCGAAGTCGTAGATGCCGCTCGTGTGCATGAGCAGGTGCCGGAGCGTGATCGTCGGAGTGTCGTAGCCCCCGGAGCGCAGCAGCTCGTCGTACTCCCCCGCGAGGAGCGTCGCGACCGGGTCGTCGAGGAGGAGTCGCCCGTCCTCGACGAGCCGAAGCGCCGCGGCGGCGACGAACGGCTTCGTCACGCTCGCGATCCGGAACCGCGACCCCGGTCGGAGCGGCTCCCCCGTCGCGAGGTCCGCGACCCCAGCGGCGACCTCCACGTCCACCCCGAGGCCCGGCGCGAGCAGGTGCAGGAGCCGAGCCGGCATCGTGGGCCAGGCCTCGAGATCGGCCTCGGCGAGCAGTTGGAGTCGCGTCTCGAGGATCATCGCCGAGATGCTACGCACGCAAGACCCGCCCCGGCGTGCCCAAGCGCGTCCGCGGTCCTTCCGCCGCAGGGACGGGCGGCCCTCATCAGCACCCTCGACCAGCGGCCAGGCTGACGATGGCGTGACCTCACGCGAGGTGCCGAGGCTCGCCATGACGGAGGTGCGCGATGACGAAGTTGCGCGAGGCCTGGCAGACCTGGCGGGGCAGGCTCGCGATCATCGCCGGTGTGGTCGTCATCCTCGGGATCTCCGCGTCGTTCATCGCGGCGAAGGCGACCGAGAGCAACAAGTTCTGCGGCCAGGACTGTCACGAGATGCTCCCGTACAACGCGACGTGGGAAGCCTCGAAGCACAGCCAGGTCGACTGCGTGAAGTGCCACATCCCTCCGGGGGTCTGGAACTTCATGAAGACGAAGTTCTTCGCGCTCCGCGAGGTCTGGGTCCACTTCACGGGCGGCGTGAAGGCGCCGATCCAGGTGACGCGCCAGATACCGAACGTCGTCTGCACCAACTGCCATCCGGCCGTCGAGACATCGAAACCGGTGCAGCTCGTGACCGCGACGTTCTCGCACCAGGGACATGCGAGCGTGTCGCGATGCATCGACTGCCACGCGCAGGTCGTCCACCATCCGCTCACCGGCGTCGCGTTCATCCCCCCGCAGTCGATGACGGCCTGCTTCACGTGTCACAACGACAAGGGGCAGCCGAGCGCGTGTGACTACTGCCACACCGCGCCGCACGCCGACCGAGGTGCATGCGGCGACTGTCACAGCCTCCAGACATGGTCGCCGAAGGGCTTCAAGCACCCCGTGCCGCTCGTCGGACCGCATGCCCAGGCCCTGTGCGAGGACTGCCACACCTCCGGATCCGGCGCGAACGTCGGCCCGCCGGATGGGTGCGTGAACTGCCACGGGAACCACCACAACGATCCCAGCCTCACCGGGTGCATCCAGTGCCACACGGTCACGTCGTTCACGCCGTCCACGTTCAAGCACCTCCAGGTCGGCCCCCACGTTCCGGCCGGCGAGGAGCCGCTCGCGTGCAACGCGTGCCACCAGACGACCTTCGCCGAGGCCACCTGCTCGTGCCACGGCGTGACGACGCCGATCAAGCCGGGCCAGCCGATCCCGGGAGGGATCGGCGGGGGATGAACCGCCGACACCTCCCCCGAGCGACGACGTGACGACGATCAACGCCGGGCGCCGCCCGGACGCGGAGTCGCATGGCCGCCTCCTGTCCCTTCGCCGAGGCCCGACGATCGGCGTCTTGCCGCAGGACGGTCTCGAGCGGGTCGTCGAGGCCGCGTTCGGCGTCCTGCAGACGGTGGGCGTCGCGATCGGCGCTCGCGCGATCCGAGACGAGCTCGCGGCCGCGGGGGTCGAGGTCGGCGAACGCGCGCGCTTCCCCGCCGCGCTGCTCGAGGACGCCCTGCACCTGGTCCCACGCGAGATGCTGCTCGCGGCGCGTGACCCGGCGAACGACCTCGGCGTGGACGGGACGCAGGGGTGGCTTTCCACCGGCGGGCGGGCGAGCACCTTCGTCGACCACGCGACCGACGAACGCCGCGGTTCGACCGAAGCCGACGTCGTCACCGCCTCGCGTCTCGCCGACGCGATCCCGCAGCTCGGCTTCGTGGGACCGTCGGTAGCGGCGCTCGACGTTCCTGCCGGCGCTCGAGCGCTCCACGAGCTCCACGCGCAGGTCGCGAACACGGCGAAGCACGTCCAGCTCGAGATCCCCGCCGAGGCCTCGAACGCGGAGGCGATCGTCGAGATCGCGAGGGCCGTGGCCGGCAGCGAGGAAGCGCTCCGAGCCCGGCCGGTGGTGTCGGCGCTCCTGCCGACCCGATCGCCGCTCGCCTTCGAGGACGGCGGCCTCGAGGTCGCCCTCACCCTCGCCCGGGCGGGCGTCCCGTGTGGGTTCGTGGCTCAGCCCGTCGCGGGGACGAGCGCCCCCGCGAGCCTCGCCGGCGCCCTCGTCTCCGCGTCCGCGGGGGTCCTCGCCGGCATCGCGACGCTCGAGCTCCTCGTGCCCGGCGCACCGACATCCTTCGGGACCCGCCCGCTCCTCGCGCCGGCCGCTGGCGGGGAGCCCGTCCCGGGCGGTTCGCACGGCCTCCTGTTCCAGATGGCGTGGGTGCAGATCGCCCGACGGCTCGGCCTGCCCGCGCTCGCCGGCGCGTTCGCGACGGGGGCGAGATCGTCGGACTGGCAGGCCGGGATCGAGACCGGGCTCTCGGCGACCGCGGGCTGGATGACGGGGCCCGACCTGCTCGCCGCGGCGGGCGCGCGCGACGGCGGCCGCGAGTTCTCGCCGGTCGCGATGCTGCTCGACGCCGAGCTGTTCGACCTGGTGCGCCGGATCCCGCTCGGCTTCGAGGTGGACGAGGACGCGCTCGCGCTCGAGGTGATCGAGAAGGTGGGTCCCGGCGAGCACTTCCTCGGCGAGCCCCACACGCTCCGCCACATGCGCGAGTTCTGGACCTCGCGGTACATGGACACGGAACCGTGGGAGATCTGGGAGGAGGGCGGCAAGCCACAGCCGCCCCAGCGCGCGGCCGAGCGCGCCCGCGAGCTCCTCGACTCGCACGAGCCGACACCGCTCCCCCCGGCCGTCGACGACCGCATCCGGGAGGTGATCGCCGAGCATGAGCGCGACCACGCCTGAGGCGTCGAGACGGTTCGTTCGGCCCTTGCGACACCCCTGGACGCTCGAGGTCCTCACCGAGGACGAGCTCGAGCGGATCCACGCCGCGAGCCTGCGCGTGCTCGAGCGCGTGGGTGTGCAGGTGCGCTCGGCGGACATCCTCCGCGAGCTCGGCGCCGCCGGGGCGGACGTCGACGAGGCCACCATGCGCGCCCGCTTCTCGCCCTCGATGGTCGAGGAGCACATGGCGCTCGTCCCGCCCACCTTCCTCATGGCCGCGCGAGACCCGGCGCTCGACCTGCCGATCGACGGGAGCGCGGGGTGGCTCTCGGGCGACGGCACCTCGGCGTTCCTCATCGACGACGAGACCGGCCTGCGCCGGCCCTCGAACCTCCAGGACCTGATCGACACCACCCGGGTCGCCGACGCCGTCCCCGAGCTCGCCTACCTGTGGCCGACGGTCGCGCCGGCCGACGTGGCGCCGCACACGCAGGCGGTGCACATCACGCGCGTGATGCTCGGGATGTCGTCGAAGCACGCGCAGCACAACGAGACGTACAGCCGCCGAGACGCGCGCGCGGTGCTCGAGATGGCCCGCGCGGTCACCGGCGGCGATCGCGAGCTCCGCGAGCGGCCGATCGTCTCCACCTACCAGTGCTGCATCAGTCCGCTCGTCTACGACGAGGGCCCGATCGAGGCCGCGATCGAGTTCGCGCGCGGCGGGCTGCCATCCGGCTTCATCTCGATGGGCATCCCGTGCGCGACGGCGCCGGCGACGCTGGCGGGCACCCTCGTCTCGATGAACGCCGAGATGCTCGGCGGCATGACGATCGTCGAGGCACTCGTGCCCGGCGCCGTTACGTTCTGCGGTCCGTACCCGACCTTCATGGATCTGCGCACCGGCGGGTACAAGCAGGACTGGGGACCCGAGGACACGTTGCTGAAGCTCGCGTTCGCGCAGCTCGCGCATCGCTACCACGTGCCGATCAACGTGCTCACGCTCGACACCGGGGCGAAGACGCAGGACTGGCAGGCGGGCGTCCAGCACGCGGTGTCGCAGATGGCGATCGCGGCGGCCGGCCGTGCCGAGATGATCACCGGCACCGGCACGCTGCACGGCGCCGCCGTCTACGACAACGTGAACGTGATCCTCGACGCCGAGCTGTTCCACCTGATCTGCGACGTGCTCGAGGGGATCTCGGTGACGGAGGAGACCCTCGCGCTCGACCAGGTCGCGGAGCTCGCGGCCGGCGCCGACCTGTCCGCTCACCCGCACACGCAGCGGCACCTCGCCGAGCGGTGGACGCCCGCCACGTTCGCGGACCTCACGCTCGAGGCATGGGAGGCGGCCGGCCGGCCGGACGCGCGCGAGCGCGCCCGCGAGCGGGTGCGGACGATCCTCGCCGAGCACGAGCCCGACCCGCTCCCCGAGGACGTGGATCGAGAGCTGCTCCGCATCATCGAAGCCCGAACCGCCGAGGACTGACCTCGGCCCGAAGGAAGGGAGAACGCGATGCGCCTCACGTGGAGGGACGGACTGACGACGATCCTGGCCGTGCTCGTCGTCGCGGTGACGCTTGGTGCGATCCGAGGATGGGACTGGCCGTTCATCGGCAGCGATCGGAGCGCGGTCGGCGTCCTCGGCGTCCTGGGGTATGCGATGTGCTACGCGGCCGCGGTCCCGAAGACCTTCCTATCGATGAAGGGCGGGTACCGGGTCGTGGCCTCGGCGCTGGGCGCGGCGGCGCTCGTGCTGGTCGGCGTCGGGCTCGTGTGGCCGAGCGAGACCTGGATCGTCGCGGTCGCGGTCGACATCCTCGCGCTGTGGGCCATCTCGACCGCGCGCCACGAGCTTCGGCCGATCCCCGCCGTGTGATCCCTCCCGAGATCGCGCGCCGGTTCACCGAACCGAACGGGTAGGGTTCCCGAGGACGCACGACCGCATCCTTCGGAGGCCTGCCATGTCGCACACCCCTATCCAGGATCTCGCCGAGACGGTGGCGATCCAGCCCGGCGCCGTCGTCTCGAAGGTCATCCACCGCGACGACGATCTCGACGTGACCGTCTTCGGCTTCGATGCCGGCGAGGGGCTGACCGAGCACACGGCCTCCCGCTCGGCGATCGTGCAGGTGCTCGAGGGCCGGCTCCGCTTCACGGCCGATGGCGAGGAGCTCGAAGCCGGTCCCGGCTTCTGGCTCCACATGACCCCGGGCACGCCCCACGCGATCGAGGCGGTGGAGCCCACGCTCATGTTGCTGACGCTGGTCCGTCCCGCCTAGGGACCCGGGACCGTCGGGCGGCGCACACCCGAAGGAGGAGCGATGTTCGAGATGGGGACCGACGCGTGGGTCATCGTCGCGAGGAGCACGCTCGTCTATCTCGCGCTCTTCATCGGGCTGCGCCTGGCCGGCAAGCGCGAGCTCGGCCAGATGACCGTCTTCGACCTCGTGGTCGTCCTGCTGATCTCGAACGCCGTCCAGAACTCGATGGTCGGCTCGGACTTCTCGGTCCAGGGCGGCATCCTCGCGGCGGGTGTCCTGCTCGTGCTGAACCGGGTCGTCGCGCTCCTTCGCCTGCAGGGCACGCGATGGGGCCGCCTGATCGAGGGCACGCCCACGGTGCTCGTCGAGGACGGCGAGCTCATCGAGCCCCACCTGCGCAAGGAAGGGATGGAGCGGCAGGAGCTCGAGATGGTGGTGCGCGAGCACGGGATCGAGTCGCTCGAGAAGGTCAAGCTCGCCGTGCTCGAGACCGACGGCTCGGTCAGCATCGTGCCGATGACCTCGCCGGTCGTGCGCACCCGCAAGCACGTCCGGCAGATGCGCCGACACTGAGCGGCGCGCGAGGTCAGACCACGCGGGTCGCCGGGAGACGGCCGCTCACCGTGGTGCCGCGGCCGGGCGCCGAGCGGACCTCGAGCTCTCCGCCGAGCGCCGCCGCCCGGTCGGCCATGTTCTGCAGGCCCGAGCCCATCGGCGTGCTCGCGCGGTCGAACCCGACGCCGTCGTCGGTCACGCGGAACCCGAGGAAGCCATCGCGCTCCTCGAGCTCGACCGTGACGAGCGTGGCGTGCGCGTACTTCGTGACGTTCTGCAACGCCTCGAGGACGCAGAAGTAGGCCGCCGCCTCCGTGTCCTGCCCATGACGCCCGACGCCGTCGGCCCGGATCTCGATCGGGACGGGCGCCTTCTGCGCCTGCGATCGCAGGGCCGTCTCGAGCCCTTCGTCGGCCAGGAGCGCGGGGTAGATGCCGCGCGCGAGGTCGCGGAGGGTCTGTTGCGCCTCGCGCGCCTCGGTCTGGATCTGGTCGAGCAGCGCCTCGGCCGCGGCCGGGTCGCGCGAGATCGCGGCCTTCGCGAGTCCGGCCTTCACCGCGAGCGCGACGAGCTGCTGCTGGGCCCCGTCATGCAGGTTGCGCTCGAGGCGCCGCCGCTCGTGGTCCTGCGCCGCCACGATGCGTTGGCGCGAGGCCTGTAGCTCGCGCATGCGCAGGAGTAGGTCCTCGGTGAGCCGGACGTTCCGCAGCACGAGCCCGACCTCCGAGGCCAGCTGCCGCGCGAGCGCCTCCTCCGACGGCGAGAGCGCGTCGCCCGGCGACGTCCGGACCGACAGCGCGCCGAGCAGCTCGCTCCGCTCACGCACCGGGAGGAACAGCGCGACGTCGAGTCGCGCCGGCGCGTCCCGGTCCTCGGAGCGCAGGGGCGGGCCGTGGGGCTCGGCGCCGGCGGGCCACGTCGCTCGCACGCGGAGCTCGTCCCCAACCCGGAGCCATACGTTCACGCTCTCGGCGCCGGTACCCTCGGCGAGGATCCTCGCGGTGGTGGGCAGCAGGTCCTCGGTCGCGTACGTCTCCCCCGCCGAGCGGGCGAACTCGGCGAGCACCTCGTACGGGCTGGAGCGCCGGCCGAAGACCATCTGGTTCGCGAAGCGGTGGGCTCGGTCGCGCACCGGCTGGAACGCGAGCGCGACGAGCGCCGTCGCGAGCAGTGAGAGCGCGAGGTTCGACCGCCCCCCGACGAGCGACCCGACGCCGACGACGATCGCGACGTACGCGAGCGTGATGAACGCGGCGAGGAGCCCGACCACGATCGTCCGCACGAGCACCGCCGACACACCGAGGAGCTGGTGTCGCAGCATCGCGATCGTGAACGCGAACGGCAGCGGGAGCGCGAGGAGCCAGAAGAGCGGCACCGCCACGAGGTCGTACGCGATGCGATCGGTCCCCGCGTGGAGGTAGATCCCCGGTACATACACCACGGAGTAGCCGAGACACGCCGCGAGGAGCGTGATCACCACGATCTTGGTCTGTCGACGTTGGACCTCGTCCGCGTAGCTCCGATAGCGAGCCGATTGAGCGACGAGGCCGACACCCCAACCACCCAGCATGAGCATGAGGAAGGCCGGCACGGAGGCGTCGAAGGGATCGATGAGGCTGAGGTAGGCGTCGGGATCGAACGCGAGGGCGATCGCGATGCCCGCCCAGAGCGCCGCCCACCAGCGCGTCCACCTCGGCACGAACCGACCGTCGGGGAACAGGAGGAAGAACAGCACCGCGAGGAACAGGCCGGCCCCCTGCACAACGGCATCGAGCACGCCCCAATCGCCGTGCAGCGGGAGGGTGTCGGCGGTCGGCGTGACCCAGACCGCGTAGGCGATGAAGACCGTCGCGAACAAGGGCGCCGGCCAGTTCCGGGTCTGGCGCCACGCGATCATCGTCGAGACCAGGACGAGGGAAACGACGAACAGCGCCTCGAGGGCGAGCGCCACGGCCGCGTACCCGCGGGCGGGGGGAACGAAGCCACGGTCGCCGCCGTGGGCGCTCGCGTAGGCGGCCGCGTTCTCGCGGGCGATCTCGAGGAGCGCGCGGTACCGGGACGGCAGGGCGGCGACGAAGAGCACGAGGGCGGCGGTCACGAGCGCCGCGAACGGCCACCGGAGCACCGAGGCGAGTCGCAGCTCGGAGGTGGTCGCGCTCGCCGTCTCGATGGATGGCTCCGTCACGGGTGCTCCTGATCCGATGCGTGACTATCGGACCCGCGCCCGCGTCCGGTCAACCGATGTCGGGCGGACCTCAGGGCCGGACGTACGCGGTCTTCACGGTCGTGAAGAACTCGACGGCGTAGCGGCCCTGCTCGCGGCTCCCCTGGCTCGAGCCCTTCGTCCCGCCGAACGGAACGTGGAAGTCCACGCCGGCCGTCGGCAGGTTGATCGTGACGATGCCCGCCTGGAGGCCGTCGCGGAACCGCGCGGCGTGCTTCAACGACGTCGTGCAGACGCCCGCCGACAGCCCGAACTCCGTGTCGTTCGCGACGGCGATCGCTTCGTCGGCGTCGTCCACCTTCACGACCGTCGCGATCGGACCGAAGATCTCCTCCCGGTTCACGCGCATGTCGTTCGTCGTCTTCACGAGCAGCGCGGGCGACAGGTAGAAGCCGTCGGTGTCGAGGTCGAGCCGCTCGCCGCCCCACGCGAGCTCGGCGCCCTCGGCGCGGCCGACCTGCAGGTAATCCTCGTCCTGCTTCAGCTGGCCCTCGTCGACGACCGGACCGATCTGCGTCCCGTCCTCGAGCGCGTGGCCGACCTTCAGGGCGCGCATCGACTCGACCGTCGCGTCGACGAACGCGTCGTGGATGCCCTCGGTCACGACGATCCGCGAGGACGCGGTGCACCGCTGGCCGGTCTGGAAGAACGCGCCTTGGATCGCGCAGTCGACCGCGATCGCGAGGTCGGCGTCGTCGAGCACGACGAGCGGGTTCTTGCCGCCCATCTCGAGCTGCGCCCTCGCGAACCGGTCGGCGCACGCGAGCGCGACCTGCTTGCCCACGGCCTGGGAGCCCGTGAACGTGACGCCCCGGATCCTCGGATGATGGATCAGCGCGTCGCCGACGCTC
Source organism: Solirubrobacterales bacterium (assembly GCA_050259555.1). GTDB lineage: Bacteria > Actinomycetota > UBA4738 > UBA4738 > HRBIN12 > HRBIN12. Next base: position 3,032 of record JBLNAW010000187.1, on the reverse strand, counting down.
GAGCCGCTCCCGTTCACGAGGTTGAACGTTCCCGGCGGAAGGCCGGCACGGCTGACGATCTCGGCCAGCGCCCAGGCGCTCGCGGGGACGAGCTGCGCCGGCTTGAACACCACCGCGTTGCCGTACGCGAGGGCCGGCGCGATCTTCCACGCCGGGATCGCGATCGGGAAGTTCCACGGCGTGATGACGCCGACCACGCCGAGCGGCTCGCGCAGGATGTCGACGTCGACGCCCGGCCGCACCGAGCGCAGGTGCTCGCCGCCCACCCGGAGCGCCTCGCCCGCGAAGTACTTGAAGATCCACGCCGCGCGGAGCACCTCGCCGATGCCCTCGGCCTTCGGCTTGCCCTCCTCGCGCGAGAGCTGGGTGCCGAGCTCGACCGAGCGCTCGGCGAGCTCCGTGCCGATCTTCTCGAGCGCGGTGAACCGGTCGGCCGGCGTCGCGGCCGCCCACGCCGGAGTCGCGCGTAGGGCGGCCTCGACCGCGGCGTCGAGCTGCGCGGGATCACCCATCGCGTAGCCGCCGAGAACGTCCGTCCGATCCGAGGGGTTCACGTTCGGCGCGACGCCGATGCCCTCGACCCACTGCCCGTCCACGAAGTTGGGATGCGCGTCCACGGTCGTCTCCTCCGCGCGGCGACCGCCCGGCCGCCGTCGCGCCGAGCCTAGCGCGGAGAGGGGCGGCGCGGTCCGGGCGGGGTGACGGTCGCTCAGGCGTCGGTGATGTGGCCGGTCGCGAGGATCGTGCCCGAGGCGTCGCGGACCGTGACCTCGTTCATCGTGGAGACGTCGGCGCTCGTGACGAGCCAGCCGTCGCCCTCGCCGCCCTTGGTCCAGAACCGGTCGAAGCGCAGCGAGCTCCCGTCGGGCGCGGTGACGGTCGCCGACAGCGGGCCGGCGCCGTACTCCGTCTGCACGAAGATCGCGCCCCAGGACCGGCCCCACTTCGACTCGTAGAGGAGGACGCTCCCCTTCACGCCGCTGTCGCCGACCGGCTGCAGCGCCCCCACCCGGAACTCGGTCCCGCCGAGGGTCGAGAGCAGCCGCTCGTAGCTGGCCGCGCCGGCGACCGCGTCGTTCGCTCGATGCGTCTGGCTCACGCCCCACGAGACCGAGGCCACCAGGACGACCACCGCCGCGGCCGCCGCGACGAGCCACGACACCGCCGGCCGCCGAAGTGCCGGACGACCGACGGCCGGCCGCTCGGGCACCTCCCGCCACTCGTCCTCCAGCGTCGAGAGGACGCGGGCACGGAGCTCCGGTGGCGGATCGGCGGGCACGACCGCATCCGTGAACGCCGCGAGACCCTCGTCGAGCGCGGCCAGCTCCGCTCGACACGCCGCGCACCCGCGGAGGTGGCGGCGGATCGCGGCGGCCTGCGTCTCGGGGACCATCGAGAGCAGGTGGTCGGGAAGCAGGGATCGGACCTCGGTGCAGGTCACGGGTCCACCCCCTCGCCCGTCTCGGCCATCGCCTCGCGCAGACGCAGGAGCGCCGCGTGGATCCGAGTCTTCGCGGTGCCGAGGGGGATGCCCTCGAGCTCGGCCACCTCGGCGGTCGTTCGGCCGCCGAAGTACGCGAGCTCGAGCGCCGAGCGCTGCTCGTCCGACAGCCGCGTCATCGCCTTCCGGGCTCGAGCGGCGAGGTCACCCGTCGAGGCCATCTCCTCGGGGCCGGGAGCGTCGTCCGCTTCGCTCGGCGTGCCGAGCTTGCGGATCGAGCGCGACTCGGTGACGCGCCGGCGGAGCCCGTCGATCGCCAGCGAGCGGGCCACCATGAGCACGTACGTGTCGAGGCGCCCGCGCGAGCCGTCGAAGCGCTCGGCGCCGCGCCACAGCTTGACGAACGTGTCCTGCACCAGATCCTCCGAGGCCGCCCGGTCCCCGAGCATCACGAGGCCCAGGCCGAAGATGCGTTTGGCGTACCGGTCGTAGAGGTCCCTCGCGGCGCCGGGGTCGCGCACCGCGAACGCTCGCATGAGCTGGGTCTCGCCGGCCGGTTCGATCATGGTCCTCAAGGTTATCCCCGGCTGGATGTACGGACGTCGGCTCCCAACCGTTCACCGGGACCCGAACCAAGCCGATACCCCCAGGAGACGGCCGTCGTTGCATCGACGACCGCGCGGAGGCAAGGTTCGAGGCGAGCAGCATGCGAACGGCGACGCAGACCGCACCAGCGCCCGCGGAGCAGCAGGAGGGGCCGAAGGCCGGCACCTACCTGTGGCGCCGCCGGTTCGTGATCTTCGCCGTGGTCGCCCTCGTGTCGCTCATCGGCGGCGCGTTGATCCTCGACCGACTCCAGTCCGACCAGCACACCCCGCGCCCGACCTTCGCCGAGAAGGTGACGCCCCGCGGCACCGAGGGCAGGTTCGAGGCGGCGACCACGAACCTCGGCGACCGCGGCCGAGCCCCGGCCTGCACGGTGAGCGCGTTCGACATCTACGGCAACACCGTCGGATCGCACGTGTACGAGCTCGACAAGCTCTCAGCGCGCGAGCACCTCGACTGGGACGGCCGCCTCGAGGTCACCGCGACCGTCGAGCGGATGGCGATCGTCTGCAGCTGAACCCGCCGTCGCTCCCCCGCTAGGGTGGTCGCGAGGAGGAGCGCCCTTGCCGTCCCGAGGTCCCCACACGATCGACGTCTCGGTGGAGGTCGGTACCAAGCGCGCCTTCGCCTGCGCGCTCGCGTGGCCGGGTTGGTGCCGGGGCGGGCGCGACGAGTCCTCGGCCGTGGAGGCGCTGCTCGCGTACGGGCCTCGGTACGCGGAGGTGCTCCGCGGCACCCGGCTCGGGTTCCGCGTGCCGGCGGGCGCTCGGGTGGTCGAGCGCCTCGAGGGCGACGCGACGACGGACTTCGGCGCCCCCGGCGCGGCCCCGTCCGCCGACGCCGAGACGATGACCGAGGCCGACCTCCGCCGCGCGCGGTCACTCCTGCGGGCAGGGTGGACGGCGTTCGACCGCGCGGCCGAGGCCGCCGCAGGCACGGCGCTGGCGACGGGCCCGCGCGGCGGCGGCCGGGACCTCGAACGCAT
>JBLNAW010000186.1:0-5649 GCA_050259555.1 Solirubrobacterales bacterium | reverse complement strand
GAAGAAGGACGTCGGCTGGGACCGCATGTCCTCGGAGGCCGAGGAGCCGGCCCCGCCGCCCACCGGCGAGGAGCTGCGGCAGGACTACGAGGAGAAGGCGGGACCGGCCGGACAGGCCGACGTCCCGTTCCCGGGATAGCGGATGGGGGCCAAGCTCCGCGTCGTGCGTCGACGGATCCGCTCGGTCCAGTCGACGATGAAGATCACGCGCGCGATGGAGCTCATCGCGGCATCGCGCATCGTCAAGGCCCAGCAGCGGGTCGAGTCCGCACGTCCCTACGCGGAGCTGCTCACCCGCGCGATGGAGGACGTCGCCCGGCAGACGGGAGCCCTCGTGCATCCGCTGCTCGAGGAGCGGGAGTCGCCGGAGCGTGCCGGCGTGCTGGTGATGACCTCCGACCGGGGGCTCGCGGGCTCCTACAACTCGAACGTCCTGCGGCTCGCGGAGTCGCTCATGGGCCAGATCCGCGACCGCGGCCTCGAGCCGATCGTCTACGCCTCGGGGAAGAAGGGGATCTCCTACTTCCGGTTCCGCGGCGTCCCGATCGAGGCGCAGTGGTCGGGCTTCAGCGAGGTCCCGCCGTTCTCGGCGGCCGACGACATCGGCCGGCGCCTGATCGCGGACTTCGCCGAGCGCCGGATCGACGAGCTCCACACGGTGTTCACGGACTTCCGCTCGGCGTTCACGCTCCGCGCGACGACGAAGCGATTCCTGCCGATCGCGCCGAACGAGCTGCAGGCGACGAAGGGCCGGGTCCATCCCGAGTACCTGTTCGAGCCCGCGCCGGCGGCGATCCTGGACGAGCTGCTCCCGCAGTACGTCATCACGAAGGTGTACGCGGGGCTGCTCGAGTCGGCGGCCTCGGAGAACGCGGCTCGGCGCCGCGCGATGAAGGCCGCGACCGACAACGCAGAGGACCTCATCAAGATCCTGACGCGCCAGGCCAACCGGGCGCGCCAGGACGAGATCACGACCGAGATCATGGAGATCGTGGGCGGCTCCGAGGCCCTCGAGAAGGCATCAGGGGAGTGAGCGATGACTGAGAACGGGCATCCGAAGGGACGGGTGGTGCGGGTCATCGGCCCGGTCGTGGACGTCGAGTTCCCGCCGGCCGAGCTGCCCGAGGTCAACACCGCGCTGAAGATCGACATCACGCTCGAGGGACGCACGACCACGGTCACCTGCGAGGTGGCGCAGCACATCGGCGACTCGGTCGTGCGCACGATCGCGCTGAAGCCGACGGACGGCCTCGTCCGCGGAGCTCCCGTGGAGAACACCGGAGGTCCGATCATGATGCCGGTCGGCGAGGGCGTCCTCGGCCACGTCTACAACGTGATCGGCGAGCCCCTCGACGCATCGATGGACGATATCCACCCGAGCGACTACTGGCCGATCCACCGCGAGCCGCCGCCGTTCGACGAGCTCGAGCCGAAGTCGGTGATGCTCGAGACGGGCATCAAGGTCATCGACCTGCTCGAGCCGTACGTGCAGGGCGGCAAGATCGGCATGTTCGGTGGTGCCGGCGTGGGCAAGACCGTCATCATCCAGGAGATGATCCGCCGCCAGGCCGAGCAGCACGGCGGCGTCTCGGTGTTCGCCGGCGTCGGCGAGCGCACGCGCGAGGGCAACGACCTCTTCCTCGACATGACCGAGTCGGGCGTCATCGACAAGACCGCGCTGGTCTTCGGCCAGATGGACGAGCCGCCGGGCGTGCGGCTGCGGGTCGCGCTCTCGGCGCTCACCGTGGCCGAGTACTTCCGCGACGTCGAGCGCAAGGATGTGCTCCTGTTCGTGGACAACATCTTCCGCTTCACGCAGGCGGGCTCCGAGGTCTCCACGCTGCTCGGCCGCATGCCGAGCGCCGTCGGCTACCAGCCCACGCTCGCCGAGGAGATGGGGGAGCTCCAGGAGCGGATCACCTCGACGAAGGGCCGCTCGATCACGTCGCTGCAGGCGATCTACGTCCCGGCCGACGACATCACGGACCCTGCGCCGCACACGGCGTTCGCCCACCTGGACGCGACCACGGTGCTCTCGCGCGAGATCTCGGCGCTCGGGATCTACCCGGCCGTGGACCCGCTCGACTCGACCAGCCGGATCCTCGACGCGCGGTACGTCGGTCAGGCCCACTACGACGTCGCCCGGCGCGTGCAGGAGATCCTGCAGCGCAACAAGGACCTACAGGACATCATCGCGATCCTCGGCGTCGACGAGCTGTCCGAGGAGGACAAGGTCGTCGTCGCGCGGGCACGCCGGATCCAACGGTTCTTGTCTCAGCCGTTCTTCGTGGCCGAGCAGTTCACGGGCATCCCCGGCAAGTACGTCCCGATCGACGAGACGATCGCGTCGTTCAAGGCGATCTGCGAGGGCGAGTACGACCACCTGCCCGAGCAGGCGTTCCTGCTCGTCGGCGGGATCGAAGAGGTCGTCGAGCAGGCGAAGCGGATGGAGGCGGCCGCGTAGATGAGCGTCGAGGTCCACGTCGTCACGCCCGAGCGCGAGGTCTGGTCCGGCCAAGCCACGATGGTCATCGCGCGCGGCGTCGAGGGCGAGGTCGGCATCCTGGCGGGCCACGTGCCGCTGCTGATCCGCCTGGCCATCGGCCCGCTGCGGATCCAGAACGCCGGCGAGGAGGTCTTCTCCGTGGTGGACGGCGGGTTCCTGCACGTGACGACGACCGAGGGCGTGACGCGGGTGGACGTGCTCGCGCCGTCGGCCTCGCTCGCCTCCGAGATCGACGTCGAGCGCGAGCGCCGGCGCGCGGCCGAGCTCGAGACGCGCATCGCCGACCACGACGACGCCGAGGCGGAGACGGAGCTCGCGAAGGCGCTCGCCCGGATCAAGTTGCGCGGGTAGGCTGCGGGACCCGGGCTCGGCTCGGGGCTACCATCGGAAGGAGCGCATGGACCGACTGCTGGTCACCGGGGGGACGCGCCTGTCGGGCAGCGTCCGCATCGCCGGCGCGAAGAACTCGGCGCTGAAGCTGCAGGCCGCCCTGCTCCTCGCGCCGGGGCGCTCGACGATCCACAACGTGCCGCGGATCCAGGACTGTCTGACGATGGTCGAGGTGCTCGACCACCTCGGCGCCGAGACCTCCTGGGACGACGGCACGCTCACGGTCGACACCCTGGGCGTCACGCCGCTCGAGACTCCGTACGAGCTCGTCAGCCGGATGCGGGCCTCGATCCTCGTGCTCGGCCCCCTGCTCGCGCGGTTCGGGCAGGCGCACGTAGCCATGCCCGGCGGGTGCAACATCGGGTCGCGGAAGATCGATCTCCACCTGCGGAGCCTCGAGCGTATGGGCGCTCGCTTCGAGCAGGAGCACGGCGTGCTGCGTGCTCGCGCAGCCCGGCTGCACGGGGCGATCGTGAGCCTGGACTTCCCGAGCGTCGGCGCGACCGAGAACGTGATGATGGCCGGCGTCGCCGCCCGCGGCACCACCGTGATCGAGAACGCCGCCCGCGAGCCCGAGCTCTCGGACCTCGCGGACTTCCTCACGGCGATGGGTGCGAGGATCGAGGGCGTCGGCACCCCGACGATCGAGATCGAGGGCGTCGACACGTTCACCCCCGTCGAGCATCGGGTGATCCCCGACCGCATCGAGGCCGGCACGTTCGCGATCGCCGCCTGCGCCACGCGGGGAGAGGTCGTGCTGCAGGGGGCGCGCTCGGACCACATGGACCTCGTGCTCTCGAAGCTCGCCGAGACCGGCGCCGACATCCTCGCGACCGAGGATGGGCTCGCGGTCTCGATGGCCGACCGCCCTCGGTGCGTCGACCTGGTGACGCTCCCGTATCCGGGGTTCCCGACCGACCTGCAGCCGCAGATGATGGCGCTGCTGTCCGCGGCGGGGGGGACGAGCATCGTCACCGAGAACGTCTTCGAGAGCCGGTTCATGTTCGTCGACGAGCTGAACCGCATGGGTGCCGACATCCGCACCGAGGGCCACCACGCGGTGATCCGCGGCGTCGGGCGTCTTTCCGCCGCCCCCGTTCGAGCGCTCGACATCCGCGCCGGGGCCGCGATGGTCATCGCCGCGCTCGCCGCCGACGGGGTCACGGGCGTCGAGGACATGTACCACGTCGACCGCGGCTACGAGGACTTCGAGGCGAAGCTCACCGCGCTCGGCGCCGTGGTCCGACGCGAGCGGGAGCTCTCGCCGGCCCTGTCGTGAGCCGGGCGCTCGGGCGCGCCGGGCTCGTGGTCCTCGTCGTCCCGCTCCTCCTCGCCGGGCGGGCGTCGACGGCGGCGGCGGACGATGCGGCGACGAAGCACGTGTTCCTCATCGACGTGCCAGGGGCTTCCTTCGAGGAGCTCCTCGGCGTGCGGGAGATCGCCTCGCTCGCGCGATGGGGGGGCGCCGCGCTGATGAGCCTCCAGAAGCATGTCGAACCCTATCCGTCGTATCCCCAGGTGGACCCCGGAGGCATGTCGGCGATCACCGACTGGGAGATGGACCCGGCCACGATGGGTGGGCTCGGCGCCGTCGGTGCCGCGGTCCGCGAACGCGTGGAAGGGGTGTCCGCCGACGAGGTCCTCGTCATCATCATGAGCCGAACGGGTTCGGCGCAGATGGCGGCCGAGAAGGACGACCTCCACCCGATCGTGATGGCGATCGGAGCGCCGGAAGACGTGTTCGTCGCCGGGGGGGAGTCAGGGTCGCTTACCTCGGATACGACGCGGCGCACGGGTGTCGTGACGGACCTGGACGTGAACCCGACCGTCGGGGAGTTCCTCGACGCTCCCGGCTTCGACGAGGAGGGCTCTCCGATCCGCGCCGTCGACGATCCGGCGCCGTTCGCACTGCACGAGCGGTACCTCGCGCAGCGGCGGATGTACGTGCCGATCGGGACGGCGGCCGCGCTGTACCTCACGGCGGTCGGGCTCCTCGGTGTGGGATTCGTCGCCTTCCGGCGCCTCGGGCCGAGGGACGTGCGGCGCGCCGTCGGCTGGGCATGCCTGTCGGTCGCGCTGCTCACGACCGGCATGCTCGCGGCCGGGCACCTGCCCGAGCCCACCTACGCCACCGTCGTCCCGTTCATCGCGATCGTCACGGTGCTGGGGACGATGGCGTTCTCGCCGCTCGAGCGAACGAGCCCGGTCCTCGTCCCGGCGGGGATCGGCAGCGTCGTGCTCGCGTTCTTCGCGGTCGAGGCCGTGCTCGGCTGGAGCGCGATGCTCACGCCGATGCTCGGCGGAACGCACCTCGACGGCGGACGGTTCTACGGCCTGCCGAACGTCGCGATCGGACTGCTCGTCGGCGCGTCGCTCTGGGTGGCGCAGCGGCTCGAGACGTGGCCGGGGGTCGGTCTCCTCGTCGTGGTGGCGCTCCTCGCGGGGATGCCGTACGCGGGCTCGAACCTCGGCGGCGGCGTGACGCTGTTCGCGACAGCCGGGATGTGGGTCGCCGTCCGCGAGCGCGGACGGCTCGGCGCGTGGAAGGGGATCGGTGCCGTCGCCCACTTCACCCTCGCGGGGACCGGGCTGATACTGCTCGCCCACCGGCTGGCGCCGCTGCCGACCCACATCACGCGGTTCGAGGAGGCGGCGGGGGGCCTCGGCGGCGTCTGGGAGACGTTCGTCGACCGGCTCGGGGTTGGGCTCGATCTCATCCGCGGCAACCCGGCCGCGCTCGTCCCGGTGGTCGG
>JBLNAW010000185.1:0-6569 GCA_050259555.1 Solirubrobacterales bacterium | reverse complement strand
GACGTGCTCGCGACCTTCGGCGGACCGCGCCCCTACTCGGACACCGTCGCGAGCGGTCTCGAGGTCCTCTCGGTGCTCGAGGCCGAGCAGGGGGGGTTCGCGGCCTCGGGCTCGGGAGCGGACGGGCCGTCGCTCGTGCTCCTCGTCACGCCCGACGCCGCCGAGCGCCTCGCCTACGCGAAGGCGTTCGCCGACCTCGCGGTCACGATCGCCGGACCCGGTTGATCCGGGCGCCGGTCGCTTCCGCGGACGACGCGTAGGATTGGCCGGTCCTTCGCCCCTCAAGGAGCCCGCGTTGACCATCCTGCAGGCGATCGTGCTCGGCATCACCCAGGGCGTCACCGAGTTCGCTCCGGTCTCGAGCTCGGGTCACCTGATCCTCGTGCCCTGGCTGTTCGGCTGGTCCATCCTGAACGACCCCAACTTCAACAAGACCTTCGACGTGGCGCTGCACGTCGGCACGCTCCTCGGCGCGCTCGTCTACTTCCGGCGGGACGTCGCGCGCTACCTCGCCGCCTGGATCCGGTCGATCCGCGCGCGGAGCATCGCCACCACGGACGAACGGCTCGCGTGGGCGCTCGTGATCGGCACGATCCCGGGGGCGCTCGCGGGCGCGCTGCTCGAGGAGGTCATCCAGGAGAAGCTCGGGCAGCCGATCATCATCGCGGTGATGCTCGCGGTCTTCGGCGTGGTGCTCGTCGTCGTCGACCGGATCGCCGGGGTCCGGCGCGGGGTCGAGGACCTCACCGTCCGCGACGGGCTCGTGCTCGGGGTCGCGCAGGCGATCGCGCTGCAGCCGGGCGTCTCGCGCTCGGGCGTCACGATCACGGCGGGGCGCGCGATGGGGCTCGACCGGGCCGGCGCCGCGCGGTTCTCGTTCCTGCTCTCGATGCCGATCATCGCGGGGGCCGGGGTGTTCAAGGGCCTGGACCTCGTGAAGACGGGGATGCCGGTCGGGATGGGAGGGCCGTTCGTCCTGGGCGTGTTGTCCTCGGCGGTGAGCGGGTTCCTCGTGATCGCGTTCCTGCTCTCGTACCTGCGCAAGCACGATTTCGCCGTGTTCCTGTGGTACCGGCTCGCCGTCGCGGCGCTCGTGATCGGGCTCGTCGTGACCGGGACGCGGCCGGGGACGATCTGAGCGTTCGCGTCCTCAGACGCCGGCGACGGTCATCTCGCCGATCAAGATCGAAGGCACGCCGACGGCGCTGAAGAAGCGGAGGTCGCTGCCGACGGCCTCGATCGCCTTCAGCATGTCGGAGATCGTGCTCGCGATCGTCATCTCGCGGACCGGCTCGCCGAGCGCGCCGCCCGAGATGCGCAAGCCGGTCGCGCCGACCGAGAACTCGCCGCTGATCGGGTTCGCGCCCGAGTGCACGCCCGAGACGTCCTGGATCAGCACACCGCCCTCGGCGCGGCGCAGCAGGCCGGCGAGGTCCGTGTCCCCCGGCTCGAGGAAGAAGTTCGAGATCCCGACGCCCGGCGCCGAGCGGTAGCCGGCTCGATGCGCGTTGCCCGTCGAGACCGTGCCGCCGCGATGGGCGGTGTACGTGTCGTGGAGGAACCCGTTCAGCGTGCCGCGGGTGAACAGCTCGGTGCGGCCGGTGGCGACCCCTTCATCGTCGAACGGGCTCGCCGCGGGACCGTCGAGGAGCCGCCCGTCGTCCACGAGCGTGAACGCCGGGGAGCCGACCGGCTGCCCGACGAGCCCGGCGAACAGCGAGCGCTGCTTCTGTACGGCCTCGGCCGACAGCGCACCCGCGAGCACGCCGAGGAACGACGACCCGGCGAACGGATCCAGCAGCACCGGCACCCGCATCGTCGAGGGCTTCACGGCGCCGAGCATCCGCGTCCCGCGCTCGACCGCCTCGTCGGCCACGCCCTGCCAGTCGAGCTCCTCGAGCGCTCGGCCGACGCGGAACGAGAACCCGGTCTGGGTCTCGTCGCCCTGCTCGGCGAGCGCGACGACGAAGCACCAGACGTCCGTGCGCTCGTACGCGGCCGAGACGCCCGTCGTCGACGCGATCGCGACGCGCGAGACGACGTCGCCGTACTGCACGTTCTCGACCTTCGTGACCCGCGGGTCACGCGAGGTCGCCCGCCGCTCGAGGTCGAGCGCGAGCGCGACCTTCCGGTCGGTCTCCATCGCGGCCTGCTCGGCGTCGAAGAGCGCCTCGATCGGCTCGGCCTCCTCCGGATCGGGCAGGACGTTGTGCTCGTCGGGGGAGGCGAACCTCGCGTTCTCGCGCGCCTGCGCGACGGCGGAGCGGACCTCGTCGAGGGAGGGGTCGGCGGCCCACGCGTACCCGAGCCGGCCGTCCCGGATCAACCGCACGCCGACGCCGCTCGACTCGGCGAACGTGAGGCCTTCGACCTCGCCGCGGAGCGCGTCGACCTCCGTCTTCGCCGAGCGCTCGGCGTAGGCCTCGACGGCCTCGTCCGGTCGCGCGGCCTGGACCGCGGCGGCGACGAGCTCGGCGAGCTCAGGCACCGGTGCCCCCCACCGTGATCCGCGAGATCCGCAGCGTCGGCGAGCCGCTGCCGACCGGCACGCTCTGGCCGTCTTTGCCGCAGACGCCCTCCCACGTGTCGAAGTCGTCGGCCACCCCGTCGATCGCCGACATGACCTCGATCGCGCGGCCGATGAGGTTCGCGCCGCGGACCGGCGTCGTGACCCGGCCGTCCTCGATCAGGTAGGCCTCGGAGCACCCGAAGACGAAGTCTCCGGTCGCGGGGTTCGTCTGCCCGCCCGCGAGGGCGGTCACGGAGACCCCGCGCTCGGTCGAGGCGATCAGGTCCTCGGCCTTGGAGGTTCCGTTCAAGATGTAGGTGTTCGTCATCCGCGGGATCGGCTGATGCGCGTACGACTGGCGGCGGCCGTTGCCGCTCGAGGGCACGCCGTCCTCCTCGGCCCGGAGCCGGTCGTAGAGCCAGCCGCGGAGCACGCCGTCGGAGAACAGCACGGTGCGCTGCGCCGGCGCGCCCTCGTCGTCGAACGAGAACGAGCCCCACCCGTTCGGGATCGTCGCGTCGTCGACCCCGTTCACGAGCGGCGACGCGAGCGTCTCGCCCACGCGACCGCGGTAGACGGACGCCTCCTTGTGGATCGTGTCGATCTCGAGCGGGTGGCCGACGGCCTCGTGGAACAGCACGCCTCCCATGCCCGGGGCGAGCACGACCGGCATCTCGCCGGCGGGCGCGGGGATCGAGTCGAGCATCGCGACCGCCCGCCGAGCGGCGATCTCGGCTGTCCGCGCCGGCGCGTGCGCGTCGACGAACTCGACACCGGCCAGCCCGGCCGGCCCGTGGAACCCCGTCTGGATCACGCCGTCGCGAGCGGCGACGACCTGCGCGACGAGCCGGATCCGTGGGCGGACCTCCTCGACCCATCGGCCGTCGGAGGTCGCGATGAGCACACGCTGCACCGAATCGCCGTAGCTGGCGACGACCTGCCGGACCTCGGGGCTGAACGAGCGCGCGACGTCGTCGACCTCGCGGAGCCAGGCGACCTTGTCGGCGGCGGGAACGCTCGAGGCCGCGCGCTCGGCCACGTGGACGACGGTCGGCGCGAGGTCGCGCAGATCGACGACGCCGGCGGGTTCGTCCTCGAGCGAGGCCGATGCGGCCGCCGCGGCCTGCAACAGGGCGTCGCGGTCGAGCCGGTTCGAGTACGCGTACCCGAACGACCTCCCTCGGCCGACGCGGACGCCCGCACCGCGGTCGAGTCCGGTCGTGAGCTCCTCGATCTTGCCGTCGTCCAGGCGGATCGCGACCGACGACCGCTCCTCGACGTACAGCTCGGCGAACGCGCCACCTCGCGAGCGCGCGGCGCGCAGGACGTCGAGCGCGAGGTCTCGGTCGAGCATGCGGGCGATGCTAGCAGCCGGACCCCGGAGCACCCGTGGCTGCGTGATAGCGTCCGGCTCGTGCCGGGCGGAAGGAGGTCGATCGTCGCCGCGCTCGCGGTGCTCGCGATCCTCGGGGCGGCCTGCGGCGGCGGCGAGCCGTCCATGCCGGCTCTGCCCTCGAGCGCTTTCCCCTCGTCGACCGGCACGTCGAGCGTCCCCACCGGCCCCGCCGTGAGCGGACCGGGCGGCTCGACGGGCTCGGCGCCGAGCGGGGGTCTCACGGAAGGAACGCTCGACCTGACGATCACCGGCGACGTCCGGTTGCGGATCTCGCTCCCGCGGCTCATCTCGGGCGTCCTGACCCCGGCGCCGGGAGCGCTCGCGGTCGTGTGGAGCGGTGCGGGCTCCGACGCGACGACGGTCGGGATCGGCGGCGCCTCGTTCGTCGGGACGCAGGCGAGCTCGGACGTCCTCGTCGTCACGATGACGGTGCAGACCGCCACCGGGTTCTTCACGTGGGTCTCGACCGCGGGCGAGTGCCAGGTCGCGCTCGAGACGGCCGAGACCGGCCACGTCGCCGGCACCTTCATGTGCCGAGATCTCACCGCGAGCACCGGCGAGGTCGTCGACGCCTCGGCCTCGTTCGACGCGACGGGGTAGGACGACGAACGCCGCCGAGACGCGACGCCGCGATGCGCTCGTACTGGGAGCGCTCGCGCTCGGCCTGTTCGCCTGGTTCGTGATGCCGTTCGCGCTCGGCGGGTTCCGCTTCCCGCTCGGGCCCGACGCGCCGGTCTACCTGTGGTGGATCCGGCTCGCGGGGGTGGACGGGCTCTCGGCGGTGGGTCATCGGCCCGGCGCGCCGGCGCTCGCGCTCGCGGCGGGCGGAGCGTTCGGGCTGTCCGACGTGCAGATCGTGACCGCGCTCGAGGGAGCGCTCGGCGTCGCGACCGGCATGGCCTCGGCGGCCCTGCTCCGCGCCGGCGGAGCCCGGCGGCTCGTCTGGGTCCTCGGCGGGTTGCTCGCGGGGACCTTCGCGGTACACCTCGCGGCGGGGTACCTCGCGAACCTGGCCTTCGCGGTGGCGTTCCTCGCGGCCGCCGCCCTGCTCGCGGCCGGCACGAGGCGAAGTGCCGTCGGCGCCGCGGTGGTGCTCGGCGCGGGAGGGCTCGCCCATCCGTTGTTCTTCTTGGTCGGAGGCGCCGTGCTCCTGCTCTCGGCCGCGTTCGCGTGGAGGCGGGACCGTGCCGAGGCGCTCCGCATCGGCGGCGCGGCCCTCGGGGCCGGGGCGATCGTCGGCGTGGGACTCCTCGCGCTCCTCCCCGGACCTCGCCCGCTCGAGGTCGACACCTCGAAGGACGCGTTCCTGCGACGCGCCGGACTGACCGGCGAGCTACGAGCCGCGTACTTCGATCGCTTCGTGCACCGGTGGGCGCGGTACGTGCAGTGGGCGTCGGTGCCCCTCGCGATCGCCGGGATCCGACCGGCCGAGGGGTTCCTCGGGCGGTTCCTCCGCGCGTGGGGGCTGGTGACGATCGTGGGGATCGCGGTCTCGCTCGCGACGGGGATCGCGCCGGCCGACCGGTTCGTCACGTTCGGGTTCGTCGTGCCGCTGCTGGCGAGCCTCGGGCTCGCCCGGCTCTGGGACCGCCTCCGCGCTCGGCGAGCGGTGGCCGTGGTCGCGACGGGGGTCCTCGCCGCCGCGATGCTCGCGGGCGCGTGGATCGCGTGGAACCGGCAGGACCCGTTCATGAGCCCGCTCGAGGTCGCCCGCGTGACGGACGCCGGGCTGTTCGTCTCTGGGGCGGCGCCCGACACCGCGCTGGTGTTCACCGTGAACGACGACGACCCCGAGGTCACGTTCCTCGCGACCCGCGCCGCGAACGTGATCCGCGCCGCCGTCCCGCCCGATCGGATCCGGGACGTCGTGGTGCTCGTGCCCCCGCTCGACGGGCCGGACGTGCCGCCCGTCCGCGGGGCGCTCGCCCGCCTGAGCCTCGCCGACGCCGAGGCGGCGACGGCGGCACGGAACGGCCGGCGCGTCGACGTGCTCCTCGCCCCGTTCGACCGCGTCGACCTCGCCGAGGCGACGGCCCCGGGATCGGCCTGGCACAGGGTGAACCGCGGCGTGTTCCTGACCCCCGACGCCATCGACGCGATCGGGCGACCCTCCACGTTCGACCCGCTCCGCCCCTCGTCGCCGTCGGGGATCGCCCTCGCGACCCTGGCCACGTTCGCGCTCCTCGCCGTGACGGGGTACGGGTGGTCGCGCACCGCGATCTCGGACGCCGGGAACGCCGGTGCGCTCTCCCTCGCGTTCGGAGCCGCCGCGATCACGATCGTCGCGATCGCGCTGGAACGCCTGGGTGTCCCGCTTTCTGGGACGGCCGGGCCGATCGCGGTCTCAGCGCTCAGCGGCGGGAGCGGGTACCTCGCGTGGTTCGTCCTCGAGCGGCGTGCGGGCTCGCACCCGGCGCCACAGGTCGAGGAGTAGCCAGCCGAGCAGGATCACGACGCCCGGCGTCACGACGTAGTGCCCGAACCAGATGTTCGCCCGGTAGGCCGCGTCGAATAGGGCGGGTTCGGTCGTCCACTGCGAGACGGTGAGGGCGATACCGGTCCCGATCAGCACCACGCGCGGCACGCGTGGCAGCAGCCAGGCGAGCGGCAGGGCCCACGTCACATACCACGGCAGCAGCACCGGCCCGAGCAGCATCAGGCAGA
>JBLNAW010000184.1:0-2808 GCA_050259555.1 Solirubrobacterales bacterium | reverse complement strand
CCGGCCTCGCCCCGGACGACCTCGGGCGCGGCGCCCAGGTCCGTGAGGATCTCGACCGCGACCCGCGCGACCTCCTCCTCGGTCCCGCCCGGGTTCTCGCTCGGCGCGGCGAGGAGCGCTCGCGCGTCGGCAAGCACCTCGCCGGGGTCGAGCGCCTGCAGGACGGCCCTCGTCGCGGCGTCGTCTACCATCGGCCGAGCAATGTACCCCGCCGACCTCCGAGAGCGCTTGCGGGCAGTCCTCGATCAGGCCCCGGCCCCGGTCGCCGCTCCCGGCGACCGCCTGGCCGCCGTGCTCGCGCTCCTGGTCGAGACGCCGGAGCTCGCGCTCGTGTTCGGGCGACGTTCCAGCGCCCTTCCGCGTCACGCGGGTCAGATCGCGTTCCCCGGCGGGGTCGCCGACGACGAGGACGACGGCCTCGTGGCGACGGCGCTGCGCGAGACCGACGAGGAGATCGGCCTGGACCCCGCGCTGCCGGAGATCCTCGGCGCCCTCCCGCCGGTGCACACGACCGTGAGCGGCATCCTCGTCACGCCGTTCGTCGGCGCGCTCGACGTGCTCCCCGCCCTCACCCCCGGAGACGGGGAGTTCGACGAGGTCCTCGCGTTCCCTGTGCGGCGGCTGCTCGAGGTGGAGGCCCTCGTCGAGTGGGGGCGTCCCGACGGCCGTCGGTGGACCGGCTGGACCTACGAGCTCGAGGGGACGACGATCTGGGGCGCCACGGGGCAGATGCTGCACGAGCTGCTCGAGCTCCTTCGGAAGGAGATGACGTGAGCGCGTCCGAACCGTACGGCCCGAGTGACGCCGAGCTCCGCTCGATCCTCGGCGACGCCGAGACGATCGCCGTCGTCGGCCTATCCTCGAACCCGTTCCGCGACTCGTTCGAGATCGCCGAGTACCTGCAGCGCAAGGGGTACCGGATCGTTCCCGTGAACCCGAACGAGACGCAGGTGCTCGGCGAGACCGCGTACCCGTCGCTGCTCGACGTGCCGGCAGACGTCCGGATCGACGTCGTCGACGTCTTCCGCCGTGCATCCGAGACCCCACCGGTCGCCGAACAGGCGGTGCAGGTTGGGGCGAAGGTCCTGTGGCTCCAGGACGGCATCGTGAACGAGGATGCGAGGCGGATCGCCGAGGAGGGCGGCCTGACCGTGATCATGGGGGTCTGCATCCGGACGACGAACCGACGACTCGAACGGGAGGCCTGAGCATGCAGCAGTGGGAGTACTTCGTCGCACCGGTCCTCGAGCACAACCCGGCCGAGATCCTCAACACGTTCGGCGACGACGGGTGGGAGCTGGTGGCGATCCTCGCGCAGCCGACGCCGATGGGTGGCCAGTCGCTCGTCGCGTACCTGAAGCGCCCGAAGGCCTAGCGCTGCCCGCCGCCGCGCTCCATCCGCTTCCGAGCGAGGTAGAGCCCGCCGAGGAGCGCGAGCGCGATCAGGATCGTCGCCGGCGAGAGGCGTCCGTCGCCGGCGGCCGGGCTCGGAGACGCGGTGGCGCCGCCCGGTGTCGGGGCGGCGGACAGGGCGAACGCCGGACCTGCGCTCGCGAGCGCCAGCGCGAGGAGCAGGAGCGTGACGAGGAGCCGGCGGACCATCGCGCCCGAAGTCTAGGCCCGCCCGAAGTCCCGTATCAGCCGAGCGCTCGCGCGAGATCCTCGACCAGGTCGTCGGGGTGCTCGATGCCCACCGAGAGACGGATCAGGGTCTCTGGGACCGCGAGCGGGGAGCCGGCCACACTCGCATGGGTCATCGGCGCGGGGACCTCGATGAGCGACTCGACGCCCCCGAGGGATTCCGCCAGGAAGAACAGTTCGGTCGAGCTCGCGACCCGCACGGCCTCCTCGGGGCTCGAGACCTCGAACGACACCATGCCGCCGAAGTCGGCCATCTGCCGAGCGGCGACCGCGTGCCCGGGGTGGTCCGGGAGACCGGGGAAGTGCACGCGGGTCACCTTCGGGTGTCCGGTGAGGAACGTGGCGATCGCGCGCGCGCCCTCGCAGTGGGCGCGCATCCGGAGGGCGAGCGTCTTCATGCCTCGAAGCGCGAGGTAGCAGTCCATCGGGCCCGGCACCGCGCCGACCGCGTTCTGGAGGAAGGCCAGTCGCTCGGCGAGCTCGTCGTCGCTCGTTACGATCGCGCCCATGACGAGGTCCGAGTGCCCCCCGAGGTACTTCGTGACCGAGTGCACGACCACGTCGGCGCCGAGCTCGATCGGCCGCTGCAGGTAGGGCGTGGCGAACGTGTTGTCGACCACGCATCGGGCCTCGACCGCGTGCGCGATCTCGGCGGCCCTCGCGATGTCGACGACCTTGAGGAGCGGGTTCGTGGGGGTCTCGACCCATACGACCTTCGTCTCCGGGCGCACCGCGGCGCGGACCGCGCCGAGGTCGGTCATGTCCACGACGTCGAACGCCAGTCCCCAGCCGAGCAGGACCTTCGAGAGGAGGCGGAACGTCCCGCCGTACACGTCGTTCGAGAGGACCACGTGGTCGCCGGGCGAGAGGGTGAGCAACAGCGTGGTCTCGGCGCCGAGGCCCGAGGCGAACGCGATCCCGTGGGCTCCACCCTCGAGCGAGGCGAGCGCGATCTGGAAGGCCTCGCGCGTCGGGTTCCCACCGCGCGCGTAGTCGAAGCGCTTCGGCTCGCCCACCGCGGGCTGCGCGTAGGTGGAGGTCTGGTAGATGGGGACGTTGACGGCGCCGAAGGGCTCGTCGGGCTCCTGCCCGGCGTGGATCGCCCGGGTCTCGAACCTCAACGCATCTCGGGGGGGATCGCCCATCCTCGCTCCTCCAGCTCCTCGA
>JBLNAW010000183.1:0-6341 GCA_050259555.1 Solirubrobacterales bacterium | reverse complement strand
GTCGCGGCGCCGAGATCGGCGATCGGGATCGAGGACGTGTTGCTCGCGAGGATGACCTCGGGGCGCGTGATCTCGTCGAGGCGGCGGAACATCTCGACCTTCGTGGCGTAGTCCTCGGTCGCGGCCTCGATCACGAGGTCGGCGTCGGCGAGGTCGGCGACGTCCGTCGTCCCGGTGATGCGGCCGAGCCCGGCCTCGCGCTCGGCCTCGGTGAGCTTCTGTCGCTCGACCGCGCGCAGCGTCGAGGTCTCGATCCGGTGCCGGCCGGCCTGGACGAGCTCCTCGCTCGGCTCGAGGTAGACGACCCGGGTGCCCGCCCGCGCGCTCACCTCGACGATGCCCGAGCCCATCAGCCCGCAGCCGACGACCCCGACCGTGCGAACGTCCTCCGCCCTCATCTCGACCTCCGAAGCCGCATCACGTCACCCTAGCCTCCCGCGCTCGGCGCGGCGCGGGCTCAGCAGACGGCCTGCAGGAGCGGCCAGGGGTTCACGGCCGTCCCGATGACGTCGTAGCCGTACGGGCTCTTCGGCCAGTTCGTGGGGATGACGTTCGGGTGCCACTCGAAATGGTCGTGCGGGGTGCTCGTGTCTCCCGTCGCGCCGACGTACCCGATGATGTCGCCGGTCTGCACCGGCCCGTTCGAGTGGTCGGAGTATGCGGACAGATGCGCGTTGTAGACGTAGCCGTTCGCGCCGTCGACGTACACGGCGTTGCCGCCGAGCGAGTTGTACGAGGAGTGGGCCGTGCCGGGGAAGGGCGCGCGGATCGCGGTGCCCATCGGGGCGATGATGTCGTTGCCGGCGTGCGGGTGGTACCCGCCGGCGTAGCGGGGGGCGCCGAACCCGTCGTAGACGGCCCTCGGCTGGTCGACCGGGCACGTCTGCAGGAGCCCGTTCGGATCGATGTTGAGCCCCATCAGGGCCTCGAGTTCCTTCTGGTACTGCTTCGTGAGGTCCTTCACGAGCTGCTCGGCCCTGGCCTTCTTCGACGCGAGGTCGTCCATGACCTGCTGCTGCTCGGCGAGCTTGGCGTCGAGCGCGGCGGACTCGGCCTGCACCTTCCGGAGCGCGTCGGCGGCCTTCGCCTGCAGGTCCTGCTCGTCGGCCGCCTGGGCGGACAGATCGTTCCGCAGGTTCTCGACCTGGTTCGCCAGGTCCGTGTCGGTCTGCGAGAGCGCGTCCACGAACTCGACCCGGTCCGACAGGTCGGCGAGCGACGTCGCGCCGAGGAGGAACTCGAAGTTGTCCCCAGGGCCGTTCATGTACGCCTCGCGCGCCCGCTCGTCGAGCTGCCCACGCAGGCGCGCGTACTCCTCGCGGGCGGTCTCGAGCTCGCCGCGGGTCGTGCGGAGCTGCTCGGTGATCTGCTCCCAGCGGCCCTGGGCCACGTCGACCTTGGCCGCGAGCGCCCCGGCCTCCTGCGAGAGCTGCGCGAGATAGTCCTGCTGATCGGCGATCTCGCCGAAGAGCCGCTTGACCTCGGCCTTGGCCGCATCGAGCTTCTGCTGGGTGGTCGGCTCGGCCGCGGCGATGCCGGAAAGGGCCGTGACCAGCAACGATGCGGCGACGAGGACGGCGGCGCGCCGAAGCGCCGGGCGGGCTTTCCTGTCGTTTTCGGCCATGGGGAACAGCCTTCCTACCGAACGGGGGCCCCGAGTGTCAACCGCCGCCCCTCCGAGGGTGACCCGCGAGAGTACCCGTTTCAACAACCCCCTCGGCGCGAGTAAGGACCGTCTTGAGCCTGCGGAGCCTCGTTCAGGCCCGCGGGAGCCCCAGGTCGCGGGCGAGGATCAGGCGCTGGATCTCGCTCGTGCCCTCCCCGATCTCGAGCGCCTTCGCGTCCCGGTAGGCGCGTGCCACCGGCGACTCCTCCATGAACCCGTCGCCGCCGTGGATCTGGACCGCCTCCCGGGCGCACGAGACGGCGACCTCGCTGGCGTGGAGCTTCGCGAGGGCGGCCTCGGCGCGGAACGGGCGACCGTGGTCGCGGAGCCACGCCGCGCGCAGGTACGCGAGCCGCGCGGTCTCGACGCCGACCCGCATGTCGGCCACCTTGAACGCGATCCCCTCGAACGCGCCGATCGGGCGACCGAAGGCCTCGCGCTCGGTCGCGTGGCGCGCGCTCGCATCCAGGCACCCCTGCGCGAGCCCGACCGCCATCGCCGCGACCGCCACCCGCCCGTCGTCGAGCACCTCGAGGAACTGCACGTAGCCGCGCCCCCGCTCGCCGAGCAGGTTGCCCTCGGGGACGCGGCACCCCTGGAGGACGACCTCGCGGGTGTCGCTCGCGCGCCAGCCGAGCTTGCGGTACGGCGGCCCGACGGAGAAGCCCGGCGCGTCCACCGTAACCACGATCGTCGAGACGTCGCCGGCCTCCTCGTCCCGCGCGGCGACGAGGCACACGCTCGTGAGCGGCGTGCCGGCGTTCGTGATGAACGCCTTCGACCCGTCGAGCACCCACTCCCCGCCCTCGAGCCGTGCGGTCGTGCGGATCGCATGGGCGTCCGAGCCGCCGCCGGGCTCGGTGAGCGCGAACGCGCCGATCGCGACGCCTCGAGCCATCGGCGCGAGCCATCGCTCCTTCTGCTCCTCGGTGCCGAAGCGGTACAGGGGGTTCGCGCCGAGGCCGACCGCGGCCTCGAGCGTGATCGCGACCGAGGCGTCGACCCGCCCGATCTCCTCGAGGCAGACGCAGAACGTCAGCAGGTCGCCGTCGAGGCCGCCGTAGCGCTCGGGGAACGGGAGGCCGAACAGTCCGAGCTCGGCCATCTTCCGCACGACCTCGAGCGGGAACTCCTCGCGCTCGTCGGAGCCCGCCGAGGCCGGGGCCACCACGTCGTCGGCGAAGTCCCGGACCGCGCGCTGGAACTCGCGCTGCTCCGGCGTGAGGTCGAAGTCCACGGTTGACAGCGTAGCCCCTGCCCGCCGGATGACCTTCGGCCGGACGGCTACGCGACCGACGCCGGCGCGAGGTCCGGCGCGATGAGGAGCTGCCGAGCGTGCAGATCCTCGAGCAGCTGCCGCGCGTGCTCGACCTCCTCGGCGCCGCCGGCCGCCTCCTCGCCGAAGACCCGCGCGATCCACCAGACCAGGGCCGCGATGTCCTTGGGCTGTGAGCGCTCGCGCTCGTACCGCAGGAGCTCGAGCGCGCGCTCGAGCGCGCTGTCCGGTTCGCCGTCGGCGAGCAAGATCTCGGCCTCGGCGTCCAGGAGCCAGTCGAACGAGCCGGACCCCTCTGGGTTCGCGCTCGCCGAGGCCTCCTCGAGCACGGTGCGGGCCGCCGCGACGTCGCCCTCGGCCACGAGGGTCTTCGCGAGCGCGCTCGCGGTCCAGCTGATCAGGCTCCGCTCCTTGAGCTCGCGGCAGAGGCGATAGGCCTCGCGCAGGTCGCGGAGGGCGTCCTGGTTCCGCCCGGCCGAGCGAGCGGCGATCCCGCGGGACGTGAGGACGCTCGCGAGCTCCCACCGCGCGCCGAGATCGCGGAAGGCCTGGACCGCGGCGTCGAGATGGGACTCGGCATCCTCCAGCCGCCCGAGCCGCCGAAGCGCGCTGCCGACGCTCTCCCGCGCGACCCCGATCGAGAACCGGTCCTCCGACGATTCGGCGATCACCATGGCCTGCGAAGCGAGGACGAGGCTCTCCTCCTCATCCCCGATCTCCGAGATCAGGTTCGAGAGCATCGCGAGCGCGCGAGCCTCGGCCCAGGTGTCGCCCTCGGGGTTCGCCCTCGCGACCTCGAGGGCCTCCTCGAACATCGCCCTGGCGTGGTCCATCTCGTTGCGCCAGTAGGGCTGCCACCCGGCGACCAGGAGGGTACGAGCGAGCGTCCACGGATCCCCGAGCTCCCGGGCGGCGCCGAGCGCCTCGTCGAACAGCGTGCCGGCGCGCTCGCGGTCGGCATGGATCGAGAGCTCGATGTCGCCGAGGAACCGGGCGGCGTGAGCCCGGATCCGGGGATCGAGGCCACCGATCTCGAGCGCCCGCGTGAGCGGTCCGATCGCGCCCTCGAATTCGCTCAGCCAGTAGCGCGCCTCCCCGAGGTTCGCCAGCAGGATCGCCTGCGAAAGACCCCAGTCGCGATCGGGCCCCGAGAGCGCGAGCGCGCGCTCGTACAGGTCCGTCGCCGGTCCGGCCTCCGAGGCCCAGAGCGAGACGTCCCCGGCGTGCGTCAGCGCCTCGACCGCGCGCTCGGCGAGCGTCCGGTCCCGAGGGTTCAGGTCCAGCGCCGCCTTCGCCGCCTGCTCGAGGTGGTACGCGATCGAGCGCGGGTACCGGGTGGCCGTCTGCTCGTCCTCGGCGAGCTTCGTGGCCACGCGCAGGTGCAGTCGCTGCCGCTCGCGCTTGGGCAGGCTCTCGTACGCGACGTCGCGGACCAGTCCGTGACGGAACCGCCAGGTGTCCTGGTGCGGCTCGTCACGGACGAGGAGCTCCTCGTCCTCGAGCAGCGCGAGCACCGCTTCGTCGGGCTCGGCCACGGTCGCCAGATCGGAGATGTGGAAGGTCGCCCTCGGGAAGACCGAGGCCCTTCGCACGAGCTCCCGCGCCTTCGACGAGAGATGGTCGATCCTGGACGCGATCACCGCCTGGACCGTCGGCGGCAGGAGCGTGCCGGGGAGCGGCCCGGTGTCCGAGCGCCACTCGGCGCCCTCCTGGAGCAGCATGCCCGTCGTCTCGACGATGAAGAAGGGGTTGCCGCCCGCGTGCCGGGCGACGTTCTCCGCGGTCGTCGCCTCCAGCCCGTCTCCGGCCTCGAGCGCGAGCTCCGTCGCGTGGGCCAGCGTCAGCGGCTCGAGGTACAGGTTCAGCGAGTCGCCGAGCCCGCCCCCCCAGTCCGGCCGTTGCTCGAGCAGGTCGTAGCGCGCGACGCACAGCACCAACACCGGCACGCCCTTCGAGCTCCGCACGAACGCCTCGATGAGGTCGAGCAGCGAGGGCTCGGCGAGGTGGGCGTCCTCGAACACGAGCACCACCGGCCCTCCTCGCGCCAGACCGCTCACCAGCGCGAGGAAGCCGGCGCGCAGCTCGCTGACGCGGTAGCGCCCCTGCTCCCGGGTCCTGGACCCGAGCCCGAGCGCGATCCCAAGCCGCGTGGCGGTGATCTCGATCTCCTCGGTCGGGCAGCAGTCGTCGACGAGCTCCTTCAGGCGATCCCGGAGCCGCTCGTCCGGGACGCCCGCCTCCTCGCCGAGCACGCCGAGCAGCATCTGGGCGAGCGGCGCGAACGTGACGTCCTCGCCGAACGGGCTCGCGCGGCCGACCAGCACGGTCGTCTCCTCGGGGAGTCGGGTCAGGAACTCCTCGCCGACGCGGCTCTTGCCGACCCCCGGCTCGCCGAGCAGGGTCACGAGGTGCCCGCGGGTCGTCTCGCGCACGCCCTCGAACGTGTCGGTCAGCAGGCGGAGCTCCCGGCGGCGGTTCACGAACGGGATCGTGCGGCGCGAGCTGCGAGGCGCGAGCGCGACCACCGGCCAGGCCGTCGCCGCGTCGTCGAACCCCTTCGCCTCGACCTTGGTCGGGTCGCCGTACTCGACCTGGTCGTGCGTGAGCTGCCAGACGGTCTCGGCCACCAGGACGGCGCCCGGCTCGGCTGCCTGCTGCAGGCGAGCCGCGAGGTTCACGGTCGCGCCGAACAGCAGCCCCTGCTCCGTGGTCTCCGAGCCGATCGCGACGGACCCGGTGTTGATGCCGACGCGGACGCGGAGCGGCATCGGGAGCCCGAGCTCCTCGCCCACGCGCCCGATCCGGTCCACGAGTGCGAGGCCGGCGCGGACGGCGCGCAGCGCGTCGTCGTCGTGGGCGTACGGGATGCCGAAGGCACCGACGACCGCGTCCCCCGCGAGGTTCACCGCGCGGCCGCGGAGGGACTCGAGCTCCTCGGCCACCGTCCGGTAGTAGGTGGCGACGACCTCTCGGTACCGCTCGGGGTCGATCCGCGACGACAGCTGGGTCGAGCCGACGAGGTCGACGAAGATCACCGTGACGACCTTGCGCTCCTCGGGAGGCGGCGCGCCCACGGGGAACCCGCAGTTCGGACAGAAGCGCGCGTCGGGAGGCAGCACCGCCCCGCACCGATCGCACGTCGTCTGACTCATCGCGGAAGCATACGAGGGTGCCTCGACGGACCCGCCGCTCGGCTAGGCCTCGACGATCGGGCGGAAGCCTTCGATGTCCAGGATCGACCCCGTGCGCTCGGCCTCGGGTCGGAGCACCACCTCGACGCGCTCGCCGATCTCGAGCGGCTCGTCCCCGGCGTCGAGCACCCGGTGCAGGAACACCGTGTCCGCGCCGTCGAGCCGCACGAGCCCGAACACGACGGGCACCTCGAGCGGCGATCCGTCC
>JBLNAW010000182.1:0-6281 GCA_050259555.1 Solirubrobacterales bacterium | reverse complement strand
CCGCCGTTCTCGGGTCGCAGCGCGGCCGGCATCCTCCATGCGCACCTCCACGAGGAGCCGGCTCCGCCGTCCTCGCTTCGGCCCGAGCTCCCACCGGCGGTGGATGCCGTCATCGGGCGCGGGCTGCGGAAGCGGGCCGAGGAGCGCTACGGCTCCTGTCGTGAGCTCGCGGCCGATCTGCGTTAGGCGCGCGCGGGCGGGTCGGGCGAGCCGACGATCCGTCGGGGCCCCGAGCCGCTCCCCCCCGCCCCACCCTCGTCGAGGAGCACGAGGCCGTTGGCGATCGCCGCCGCCGTCGTCCTGGTGGCCGCGATCGCCGCCGCCGCCGCCTTCGTGATCGGCGGGAACGACTCGACCACGCCACCACCGAGCCGCTCGCCGTCCGGCCCGAACGCACCGTTGATCCGCACCGGGGTCCAGGTGACCGCGACCCATACGGCGCCGTCCTCGACCGATGCGGCCGGCAACGTCGTGACGTACCTGCCGGGGAACGTGATCGACGGGATCGTCCAGACCGCGTGGCGCACGCCCGGGAACGGACGCGGCGAGTCGCTCACGCTGCTGTTCGACACGCCGATCCAGATCGTCAGGATCGGACTGATACCCGGATACGCGAAGACCGACCCCGAGACCGGGGTCAATCGCTTCGAGCAGAACCGGATCATCACGCAGGTGCGGTACGTGATGCCCGGATCGCCGTCGGTGACGCAGACGTTCCGGCCCGCACCGGTTCCGCAGTTCGTCCGCGTGGGAGCCACCACATCGCGCATCACGGTGGAGATCCTCGGTACCACCGAGCCGGGAGGGCTCGACTACACGGCGATCTCCGAGATCTACGTCTACGGCTTCTCGCGATAGCGACGAGGTCGATACGAAAGGGAGCCCACCGAGGTGGGCTCCCTCCCCGAACGCTCGCGCCGGTGCAGCGCACGAGCGCGAGCGGTCAACGAACCGGACGGTCGGTCAGACCTTCGCGGGCGTGCCCTCGTAGAAGGCGAGGTCGCCGATCTGGCTCGAGCGAAGCTCGACCCGGTCGTTGATGTTCTCGCGCACCCAGGTGGCGGCCACGGGAACCGATGAGTCGGCGTCGTGGCGTGTCTCCCACAGGCTGAGCGACAGGCACTTCTTGTCCCCGAGGTCGGCAAGGCCGTACCGGATGAATCCGGGCTGATCCCGGAACGTCCGGAGCATGCCGTCCTGGGCGACGTCGGCGAGCTCCTGGAATGAGCCCTTCGTGATCTCGTATGTCGCGACGCGTACGTGCTTCATGCGCGTTCTCCTTTGCTCGTTCGGTGCCCTGACCAACCGAGGCCAACGTGAGCCAGCATCGAGCGGAACGCGCTCGGAGCATCAAGCCTTCGCTGGAACCAGCGACGGGACGGGATCGGTGGAGGCGATCCCCGTAACTTCGGTTTCTCCCCTCGCGTACGGGGATCGCGTCTCCTTCGAGTCTACGTCTTCGGGCCGCTGCCACGACGGGCTGGGAAGAGCCTCGGAAGCGCTCAACGGACGAGGTGAGATGGCCGCTGACCTAGACTGTCTTCGTGCCGATGGTCGTCGTTGGCACGATGGAGAGGTGAACATGATGCGTGAACGACCGGACGGCGGGAACCGGAGGCGCGGCGTGGCAGCGGCGATCGGCATCACGATCGTCGCCGTCATGACGTCGGCGTGCGCCGCAGGGCAAGACGGCGGGACGACGACGCCGTCCGCATCGGACCAGCAGGTGGTTCTCGACTGGGCCTCGCAGCACCCAGCCGAGTGGTCGTGGATGCGCCAGCACTGGACGGACATGGTCGAGGCGCACGATCACTGGGGTGACCGGGCGTGGATGCAGGAACACATGGCCTCCGCGTGGTCTTGGATGCAGGCCCACTGGAGCGATGTCGGCTGGATGCAGGATCACTGGGAGTCGATGGCCTGGATGCGCTCCAGCGGCATGATGGGCTCGGGCGCGACCCCGGGCGGCATGATGGGCGGCGGCGCGACCCCGAGCGGCATGATGAGCCCCAGCGGCATGATGGGCGGCTAGGGGCGGAGGAACCTCAACCTCGCGATGAGGGGTGCACCGCGTCGGGTACGGCTCGACGCTTACGTCTGGGATACGCGATCTCGTTCGGCGGAACAGCTAGCCGACGGAGTCCACCTCGGGGGGTGCGACGACGTCGCGCGCGCGGTGTGCGAGGGGGAGCAGCACGACCGGCACCGGGCTGCGCTCGAGCGCCGCGAGGACGACCGGCGCCGCCGCAGTCTGCACGCCGCGTCGTCGTCCGATCGCGACGAGGTCGGCACGCACCTCGTGCGTGACGCTGATGACGAGATCCTCGGGTTCGCCGATCCGCACCTCGACCGCGGTGTCCGAGCCCGCGCCGGGGACCCACCGCGCCAGGAACTCATCCGCCCACGCCTCCACGTCGTAATAGGGCTGATCCTCGAACGCCGGGATCGACAACTCGTCGAGCAGGCGCAGGATGACGACGTGCAGCTCCGGGTTCTCGGCGAGACGGACGACCTCCTCGAGCGCGCTGGCGGGTTTGCCCTGGACCGGGACGAGCACGGTGTGCAGCTCGTAATCGCGAGGGGTCATCGGCGGTACGACGACGACCGGCTTGCGGACGTCGCCGATGACGTCGATCGACACGTGCCCGAGCGTCGGCGCGCCGACGGCGCGGCAAGCGCCGACCACGATCGCGGCGACGCTCCCGACGGATGCCTCGGCGATGAGGACGCCGGACACCTCGCCGCTCAGCATCCGCAGCGGGATCTCGGCACCCAGGACCTCGACCTCGGCCGGGCGGGCGCCCTCCTCGACCACGTGGACGGCATCGACGTCGGCGTCCAGGACCCTGGCGACCTCCTTGGCGACATCGAGGACGGCCCGGGAGATCGGGGAGCCGTCGATCGCGGCGAGGACGGTGCTCACGGGCGGGTCTCCTTCCAGCGGCGGGACGAGCGGGACCAGTGTCTCCAGCCCGGACCCAGCCTCATGACTGTGCCACCTCGGAGCCGAACCTGCATCGGCTCATCGGCCCATACGTCCAGGGTCGTCGGTGCTACGCGGATGAGCACCCGCGCTCCTCGGAAGCGCAGGCGGATCTCGAGCGACCGCCATGCCTCGGGCACGCACGGATCGAGCTCGAGCACGTTTCCCTTCGGGCGCGCGCCGGCGAACCCGAAGACCAGCGCCTGCCACACGCTCCCCATCGTCGCGAGGTGCAGGCCTCCCGCCGAGGTCCCCGTGAGGTCGTCGAGGTCGATCCGCGCGGCGATGTCGAGCGCGCGAACGGCGTCGTCGAGCCGGTCCGCGCGCGCGAACAGCGACGCGTGGATCCCGGGCGATAGCGAGCTGCCGTGCGCCGTCCGGGGCTCGTAGTAGTCGAGGTTCGGAAGGAGCGATCCCGGCGCGATCTCGTCGGGGACGAGGTGATGGAGCATCAGGACGTCGGCCTGCTTGAGGACCTGAGAACGACGCACGACCTCGCGGCCGAGCAGCAGGTCGGCCGCGATCGGACGCTTGGGGGCGATCTCGTCGATCCTGAGCGGCGCGAGCTGGTAGAAGCCGGCGCACTGCTCGTACCGCTTCGTGTGCCGGTCGTACCCGTCGACCAGCGCGTCGGCCGTCTCGAGCCACCGGAGACGCTCGAATTCCGGGACACGCTCGTCGCCTTCGGCGAGGGCGGCGGCACGGCGCAGGTTCCACCGCGCCATCACGTTGGTGAACGCGTTGTCATCCACGGTCTCGTGATACTCGTCGGGACCGATCACCCCGTAGATGTGCGCGCTCCCGGCGCGATCCCATCGAACGCGGGAGGCCCAGTACCGGGCGGTCTCGGCGAACAGGTCGAACCCGGGCCCTTCGAGGAAGGGCGTGTCGCCGGTCCAATCCGCGTAGCACGACGCCGCCCACGCCACGTCGGCGACGATGTGCTCTTCGATCAGTCCGGTTCGGATCGGGAACACGTTGCCCGTGCGGTCGCGCCCGGTCTGTGGCGTGACGTCGAACCCGGTGTGCGCTGACTCCCAGGGGAACCGCGCGCCCCTGCGCCCGAGCACGCTCGCGACCAGCCGCGCGGCCGGGAGCCGGCGGATGCGGTACTCGAGCATCGCGCGGGCCGCCGCCGGGTGCGTCGCCGCGAGGAACGGCAGCACGAACACGTCGGAGTCCCAGAACACGTGACCCCGGTACGCGGGACCGGAGAGCCCTCGGGCGCCGACGGCCGCCTCGCCCTCGTCCGTGACCGACCCCATGAGGTGGAACAGCGCGAGACGGACCGCCCGCTGCAGGGTCTCGTCGCCCTCGATCGTGACGTCCGCGTTCTCCCAGCGTCCCGCCCATGCCGCGCGCTGCTCGCGAAGGAGCCGCTCGAAGCCCGACCGGGTCGCCTCCTCGACGGCTCGCACGGCGCGTGTGCGCCGGGGCCGGCGGTTCGGATCGGCGGCGTACGCCGCGAACCGCTCGAAGACGTAGGAGCCGTCGACGTGACGTGTGGCGTCGCCGACGGCGGTCGTGACGCCGCCATCCGCCGTCTCGAGCCTCGCCCACGGGATGCCGTCGAGCCGACCCTGCTCGCCGGGCAAGCCCGTCGGGAGCGACGGTGCGGGCACCGCCCCGATCGGCGCGGACGTCGCCTGCGTGCGAAGGACGCCGAGACCTGGCCGGGCCAGGCTCGCGAACCTGACCGAGCGCAGCGTCGTCCGTGACGTCTGCGTCACCTCGTGCAGCAGTCCCGAACGCATGTCGAGGACGCGCCCGATCTCGTCCTCCTCGTCGATCCACAGGGAGAGCTGCGTCCACACCGGGCACGTGAGCAGCTCCGTTTCGGGGCCCTGCCCGTCGTAGACGCCCGCGGCGAGGACGCCGGGGCTCGCGGCGGGGTGCAGCGCGAGCGGCGTGCCGCTCGTTCCGATGCGGCCGTCCGCCAGCGTCAGCAGGGACTCGTGGACGCGCTCGAGCCGCGGGTCCACGCCGTCGATCGAGAGGGTCCACGTGGCGTCGCTGCTCGGCTCGGGGACGTCACCCTTCCTGCGCCTCGCGAGCTGGTCGTCGAGGATGGTGAGGAAGGTGGCCGGGCCGCCGCCGAGCGACAGCACGCCGTCGGGCACACCCTCGGGCTCGGCACCGACGGTGATCGCCACCGCGCCCTCGCCCTCGGGGACGAGCATCAGCGAGTCGCTCCCCGTCACGCCGCCGAGCGGGCCGAACTCGTCGCCCGCGACGAGGACGCGCTCGGGCGGGATGCCGAGCCGGCCGAGCGTCGAGAAGATCCACCTGCCCGAGTCGGCCTTGTCGGTCAGGCCGATCTCGACGTGCTTGGCGTCGCTCGTCACGCGAGGGTCGGGGAGGCCGGCCTCGCGCGCCGCCGACTCGGCGATCTCGACGACCTCGGGCAGGCCGCGAAGACCCGCCGCCGCCAGGCGCAGCTCGACCGCCTCGAGCAGCTCCGCGATGCGGGCTTTCGGCGGATCCGCCCAGTCGGGCTCCGGGATCAGGTCGATCTTGCGTCGGTTGAGCCGGTGCGAGACGATCTCCGCCCGGACCCCGCGCGCGGCGAGGCGCTCGACGGTCATGTGCGCGGCCACGTTGAGGGCGGCGTCCTCCTCGGCGGTCGCGGATCGGCGCTCGACGAGGTGCGGCCCTCGGCGGTCGACCCGGAAGACCTCGGATCCGCGGTTCAGCAGGAGGTGGAGCTCTCCAGGTCCGCTGGGGCGCGCCCCGAGCTGCCCGTCCACGTTGCGGACGTGCGTGCCGCTCACGATCAACAGGTCGAGGCCCGCGGCGCACAGCGCCTCCACCAGCGACCGGACGTGTTCGGCGTCGGCGGCGCGGTCGGGGACCGCCGTTCCGTCCCAGTCGAAGGCGACGGCCTCGAAGCGCCGAAGGACCTGCGAGGGAAGGGCGGTCGCGCCGTCGGTGGCGGGGTGTTCGTGACTCACGGGCACAACCATACGAAGCCGGAGGCACGCCCGCTGCCCGTACGCCTCCGAGATCCCGAGGGGAGGCCCGCTACACTCGCTCGCGATGGAGCCGCAGGCGCGCGTCCGTGCCGCGCTGTCGCTCGAGCGACCGGATCGGCCGCCCGCCGGATGGTGGGGTCACGCCTTCTCCGAGGAGTGGTCGCCGCGCGCCCTGGCCGCCACGACCGTCGCGAGGCAGCGCACCTCCGGCTGGGACTTCGTGAAGCTGCAGCCGCGCGCGAGCTGCTTCGCCGAGGCGCTCGGCTCGGAGTACCGGCCCTCGGATCGGGCGAGCGAGGGGCCGGTGCTGATCCGTCCCGCGGTGG
>JBLNAW010000181.1:0-16970 GCA_050259555.1 Solirubrobacterales bacterium | reverse complement strand
CGGTCACCTCGGCCAGCCCGTCCTGGGAGAATGCCGCGCGATGGGGGAGGAGATCCGCAAGGCGGCGTCGGTCATCGCGGTGCGCGAGGGGACCCAGGGACCCGAGGTGCTCGTGCTCGAGCGGAGCGCGGGCAGCCGCTTCCTGCCCGGGTACGTCGCCTTCCCGGGCGGCGCGACCGACGTCGAGGACGCCGCGCACGCCGAGCGCTGGTTCGGCGCGGCCGAGGAGGCCCCCCGCGCGTGCGCGGTCCGTGAGCTCCTGGAGGAGGTCGGGCTCGTCCTGTCCGCCGAGGGCCTGCGCGAGGCGCACGGCCGGCCGATGGCGGCGATCGAGGGCTCGCCGCCCCGCGCGGACCAGCTCACGCGCGTCGCGCACTGGATCGCGCCGCCGGACGTCCCGGTCCGTTTCGACGCGCAGTACTTCGCGGTCCGCGCGCCCGCGGGCGTCGAGCCGGAGCCCGACGGCCACGAGGCGGCGCGCGCGTGGTGGGCCTCGCCGAGCTCGCTGCTCGAGGACTGGGCCGAGGGCCGGTGCAAGCTCTACTGGCCGACGTACTTCACGATGCGCGAGCTCGCACGCTGCGCGAGCGCCGAGGAGCTGCTCGCGCTCGAGTTCACCACGCGGGAGCCGGGCGAGGACGACGTCGCCCGCATGCCGCGTGCCACCTTCTGGCAGGACTGACGATGACCCGGATCGTCCGCATCCTCGCGCCGAACCCCGGGCTCCGGGAGCTCGAAGGGACGAACACGTGGGTGCTCGGGCGATGGCCGGCGGTCGTGATCGACCCCGGGGTCGACGAGCCGGGCCATCTCGGCGAGGTGCTCGAGGTCGCGGGTCGCGTCGGCGCGATCCTGCTCACCCACGACCATCCGGATCACACGCCGGGCGCCGAAGCGCTCGCGGCCGAGACCGGAGCACCGGTCTACGCGATGCGACCGAGCGCCGGCGGCGAGCATCTGCGCGACGGCCACACGATCCGGATGCCCGGGGTCGCGATCGCCGTCGTGGCGACGCCCGGCCATACGCCCGATCACGCGGCGTTCTTCCTCGAGGAGGACCGCGCGCTGTTCACGGGCGACGCGGTGCTCGGTCGCGGCACGAGCGTCATCGACCCGCCCGAGGGCGACCTCGCGCAGTACATGCGCTCGCTCCGCCGGATGCGAGACCTCGCGCCGAGGACGATCTACCCCGGCCACGGGCCGGTCGTGTTCGACGCGCTCGGCAAGCTCGACGAGTACCTCGAGCACCGGCAGCAGCGCGAGGACCAGGTGCTCGAAGGGCTCGCCGAGGGCCCGCACACGCCCGAGGAGCTCGTCCCCGCGATCTACGCTGAGTACCCCGTCGAGCTCTACCCGCTCGCCGCGCGCTCGGTGCTCGCGCACCTGCTGAAGCTCGAGGGCGAGGGCCGGGTCGAGCGCTCGAAGAAGGACG
Source organism: Solirubrobacterales bacterium (assembly GCA_050259555.1). Lineage (GTDB taxonomy): Bacteria > Actinomycetota > UBA4738 > UBA4738 > HRBIN12 > HRBIN12. The sequence continues at coordinate 15,538 of JBLNAW010000181.1, read as the reverse complement.
TCGAGGTGCGGTTCGCGCGCTCGGAGCCGCGGACGTGCGCTCGCTGCGGCCGCCCCGTGAAGGGCCGCGTCCGCCTGTGCGGCCCGTGCAGCCTCGCCGTCCTCCAGGAGACGGAGTAGGTCCGGACGGCTGTCAAGGGTTCAAGGGCCCTCTGTCCAGGCGGTCGTCCGGGCCTTCGGCAGGGGGCCGGTCGGGCCATCTCGGTCGCCGGCCCGGGGCTAGCATCGGCCTCGAGAGGGGTCGATACGACGTGCCTGCCCGCCGTCGTCCGTTCCAGTTCGATCGGATCGACTGGCGTCCGCGAGTCGCGGACGCCCGTTCGTCATCGCCTCTCACCCACGCCCGTCCCCCCGTGCCTGTCCGTAGGTCGCAGTCCCCCGACACGTGCACACGGATGGCGCCGTCCCTGATCCTCCGGAGGAAGGAGGGGCACCGATGAACGGACCGATGAAGGAGCCGGATCTCGAGTTGATGCGCGAGGTGCTCCGGGGCCGGCTGACGCGGCGGGGTTTCCTCCGAGCTGCGGGGGTCGGTGCAGCCGGCATCAGCATGGCGTCTGTGCTCGCAGCCTGTGGCGGCACGACGGGGAAGACGGAGACCTGGGATCCGGCCAAGGTCTTCAGCGGCCAGCCGGCCGACACCCTCAACTTCGCCAACTGGCCCCTCTACATCGACAAGGCGAAGGACTCGGATGGCAACGTCTACTACCCGTCTCTGAGGAAGTTCACTCAGCAGACAGGTATCGACGTCACCTACAAGGAGTCCATCCAGGACAACCCCGTCTTCTTCGGGAAGATCCAGCCCCAGCTCGAGGCCGGTCAGTCGACGGGGTGGGACCTCATCGTGATGAGCAACGGATGGGAGTTCTGGGTCCTCGTTCAGCGGGGCTGGGTGTATCCCCTCGACACGTCGAAGCGACCGACGTTCGACAAGCACGCGCAGGACTGGGCGAAGGACCCGATGTTCGACGCGGGCGCCGCACACTCGATGGCCTACCAGTGGGGGTTGACCTCCATCGCCGTCAACCACGACCTGGTTTCCGAGCCGATCACCACGCTTGACGACCTGATGGACACGAAGAAGCTGCCGCCCCACAGCGTGGGGATGCTGAAGGACGACATGGCCGACTTCGTGATGAAGAACCTCGGCATCGACCCGCCCACGTCCGGGCCGACCGAGTGGAAGGAGGCCGCGGCCTGGCTGACGAAGCAGCGCGACTCGGGTGTCGTCCGCCAGTACTACAGCCAGGGATACGCGGACGACATGACGGCGGGGAACCTCTCGGCGACGCTCTCGTGGTCCGGGGACGTCCTGTACTACTCGGTCTGGGGCGGCTACTCGAACCTGGAGTTCATCGTGCCGGAGGCCGGCTGCGTCCGCTGGTGCGACAACATGATGATCCCTGCGCACGCGGCCAACCCCGTCGGCGCGCTCGAGCTGATGGACTTCTACTACCACCCGGACATCGCCACCGGGTTGCAAGAGTGGGTGCTCTACATGTCACCGGTCGACGGCACGCAACAGGGGTTCCTGGACGACGCCGCAGCAGCGGAGGACAAGGGGTGGAAGGGCTACGCGAGCAAGCTCTACGCGAGCGCGAAGAGCGATCTCATGTTCCCGAGCGAGGAGTTCCTGAAGAACGTGACCTGGATGCGGCAGTTGAAGACGCAGGACGAGAAGGACGAGTGGGACAGCATCTTCGAGCCGATCTCGGCGCACTGACATGGAGCGATCGATAGCGACCCCCCGCGCCATCGACGATCGGCCGCCGATCCGACATTCGGCCCGAGGGATCACGGCGAAGCGGCGTCTCGCCGGCTACGGCCTGACCGTCCCCGGTGCCGGCTGGCTCCTGCTCTTCTTCCTCATCCCCGTCGTGATGATGGTGTACACGTCGCTCCAGAGCGGCGGCGTGTTGACCGGCTACCGCTTCACCTGGGCGTGGGGGAACTACGTGACGGCCTGGTCGGGCAAGGGCGTCTTCATGGTCCGGGCGCTCGAGTTCGCCTTCTTGACCGCCCTCGGGACGATCGTGCTCGCCTTCCCCGCGGCGTACTGGATCGCGTTCTACGGGGGCCGCTGGAAGTCCACGCTGCTCTTCATGATCCTGCTGCCGTACTTCGTCTCGTTCATGATCCGCACGGTGATGTGGAAGTTCCTGCTCGCCGACAGCGGCCCCTTCCTCGGCCCGCTGAAAGACCTGCACATCCTCCCCGGGACCTTCCGGGTGCTGGCCACGCCGTTCGCGGTGGTGTTCGGGCTGATCTACAACTACCTGCCCTTCGCTGCGCTCCCTCTCTACGTCGCCCTCGAGCGCATCGACCCCGCCATGATCGAGGCGGCGAAGGACCTGTACGCGGATCGCGTTCAGGCATTCATCCGGGTGGTGCTGCCGCTCGCGCTGCCCGGCCTGTTCGCGGCCACGCTCCTCACGTTCGTGCCTGCCACGGGCGACTATGTGGAGGCCGAGGTCCTGGGCGGCACCGGGACCTACATGATCGGGAACATCATCCAGGACGAGTTCCTGAACCGGGCGAGGTACCCGATCGCGGCCGCCCAGTCGATCGTGCTGATGCTCGGCATGGTGATCCTCGTCAGTATCTACGCGAGGAGCCTCGGCACCGAGGACGAGACGCTCGCGGCAGGGATCGCGGCATGAGCGCCACGGCCGTCACGACCGGGGCCGCCCGGGGCGCGCCCGGCTCGTACCGCCGACGGTGGACCCGGTTCCTCCTTCCGGCGTACACATCCCTGCTGATGCTCTTCCTGGTCACGCCGATCCTCATGATGATCCTGTACGGGTTCAACGACATCCCAGGAGAGCGCCAGTCCCCGAAGTTCTACGGGTTCACCCTGGACTGGTACCGCCGACTGTTCGAGAACACGGAACTCACCGGCGCGGTCAAACTCTCCGTGACGGTCGCGGTCATCGCCTCCTGTATCGCAACCCTGCTGGGGACGCTCCTCGGGCTCGCCCTCGGACGGTACGGGTTCCGCGGCCGAGGCACCTTGAGCTTCGTGATCTTCATGGCGATCGCGGTACCCGAGATCGTGCTCGGGTCCTCGCTGCTGTCGATGTTCGTGCAGATGGGGACGCCGCTCGGCTTCCTCACGATCCTGCTCGCGCACATCGGCTTCTGCACCCCGTTCGTCGCCGTCACGGTCCGTGCTCGGGTGGCCGGGATGGACCGGGCGCTCGAGGATTCGGCCAAGGACCTGTACGCGCCGCCGATCGTTGCGTTCTACAAGGTCACCCTCCCGGTTATCGCGCCGGGGATCATGGCCGGCCTCATGCTGTCGTTCGTCCTGTCCCTCGACGACTTCGTGATCACGCAGTTCGTTTCCGGCCAGAGGGTGACGTTCCCGCTCTGGGTGTACGGCGCGAGCAAGATCGGCATCCCGCCGCTCGTGAACGTGTTCGGCACGCTGCTGTTCGGCCTCGGCGTGCTGCTCGCGCTCTTCGGCGCGTTCTCACAGAAGCGGCGGCCCGCCTGAGGCCCGCTCACCCATCCGCGACGGCCACGAGCGCCTCGGGATCCGGCACCACGTAGCAGCGATCCTCGACGCGCACGAGCCCTCGGGCGCTGAGCGAGGAAAGCGTTCGGTTCACCGACTCTCGCGTCGCGCCGACCATCCGCGCGAGCTCCTCCTGCGTGAGCCGTGGCGGCAGCCGGATCCCGCCGGGCTCGGGCCTCCCGTGCGAGCGCGCGAGGTCACGCAGTCGGAGCGATACGCGCGTCGGGACATCGTGCGCGAGCGCCTCCTCCAGGGCGCCCGCCGTGCGATGCAGGCGAGAGGCGATCAGGCGTAGGAGCTCCTCGGCGCAGGCCGGCGTCCGCCGCACGACCTCGCGAAGGGCCTCGAGCGGGAGCGCGACGATCGCCGTCTCGGTCCCGAGCGCCCTGGCCTCGACCGGCGAGGGACCGCCTCCGAGCAGGACGAGCTCGCCGAACACCTCGCCCGGCCCGAGCAGCCCGACGACGACCTCCCGTCCGCTCGGCACGACGGCCGACAGTCGGACCGCGCCGGAGACCACGAGGCGCAGGCATCCCACGGCCTGGCCCTGCCCGACGACGACCTCTCCCTGCCGGTACCGTCGCGGCGCGATCCCCGCCGCGAGGACCTCTCCCCCCACGGCCGCGACCCTAGCGCCCGGTACCGACACGCCGTGCTTCGACATCCTGGGCGTCGGGCGGGTAGGCTGCCGATGACGTGAGCGAAGGAGGTTCGAGGTGACCAAGCGAGCACGTGAGGCCCTTGGGCGGGTGCCGCTGTTCGCGAACCTCTCGCCGCGCTACCTGCGCAGGGTCGCCGAGCTGTGCGAGGAGCAGCGCTACATGGAGAGCGCCACGATCGTGCGGGCCGGCGACATCGGCGACACCTTCTACACGATCCTCGAGGGTCAGGCGAAGGTCGTGAGCCCGAAGGGTCGCGTCCTGAACCACCTGTACCCCGGCGACTTCTTCGGCGAGATCTCACTCCTCGACGGCGGGCCGCGGACGGCCTCGGTCGTCGCCGAGACACCGATGGTCATGCTCGGCCTGTCTCGTGGGAACTTTCAGTCGCTGCTCGCGTCCGATCCCGCAGTGGCCGTGAAGCTGCTCCAGCACTCGGCCGGGATGATCCGGCGGCTCGCACACCCGGCCACCGGCTAACCCACGTGCGCGCCGAGCTCTACCGGCCGGATGCGCCGGAGGAGGTCGTCGCCGTCGCGACGTGGAAGGACTCGAGCGCGGACCTCGAGGCCGGTCCCGACGCTCCCGAGGGCCTCGGCGCGATCCTGCGGCCCACGCCGCTCGTGATCGACGATCCATCCCTCCGCGCCCAGGGCACCCACGGCGAGATCCTGCTCGAGCCGGGCTCGCTCCCGTGGTTCCGAGCGGCGCTCCAGACGCGGACCGAAGCGCTCGGGCTCGCGGTGCGGTTCGTCCCCGGCGTCCGTGAGGGCGGCTGGGATCCTGCCGGGCTCTCCCGGACGTTCGAGCAACAGGTGGAGCGCCTCACCGCGCGAGCCTGACGGCGGCCTCAGCCGGTGTCGCGCTCGGTCTGGGCGTTCGCTTCGAACCAGGTCCGGCCCGCGTCGCAGAAGGGGCGGAAGTCGCACCATCGGCAGTGGTCGCCCGGGGTGGGCTCGAACGCGCCCGCCGCGATGCCGCGGAGCCACGTCACGACACGATCCCGCAGGGCATCAGGGTCGTCCACGCGGTAGGAGACCTCCTCGCCGCTCGCGAGGTACAGGTAGGTGAGCGTGAGGTCCTCGACCCGCTTGCCGAACACGTCCATGCACGCGAGCGCGTACAGGTCGAGTTGCGACCGCGTGAGGGTCTCGTCGCCGATGGGGCGCTTGCCGGTCTTGTAGTCGACGATCTCCCACGCGCCCTCGCGGGTCCCGTAGATCGCGTCGATCCGCCCGCCGACGAACCGATCGCCGACCGGGAGCAGGAACGCGCGCTCGGCGTACAGCGGAACCATGTCCCCGAAGCGGCTCGCGAGGAAGGCCTTGCGCAGACGCTCGACCTTGCCGGGCTCGCCGACCGTCTCCTCGGCCGCGAGATCCGGCGCCTCCTCGAGCTCGAGCAGCGAGGTCTGTCCCGAGGACTGGCGCTCGATCCACGCGTGCACCTCGGTGCCGATCCGGGCGGCCGGCCCCGAGAACCGGGGAAGCGGGCGCACGACCGTCCAGTAGAAGCGCTTCGGGCAGCGCGCGTAGTCGATCGCCGAGCTCACCGTCACGGTCGGCGGCGCCTCGGGTCGCTCGCTCACCTCGGCCTCCCGCTCGAGCAGGTGCGCGGCGAGCGTACGCCGCTCGGTCCGCGCGAGGTCGAACGCCGCGCGCTCGTCCCGTCCCAGGGCGTCGAGCAGCGAGGCCGGCACCTCGCCGGCGATCGAGGCGTCTGCCGTGGCGCGCCGCCACCCCGTGGGGAAGAGCGCATCGGCCTCGTCGCGGAGGGCGGGCCCCGGCCACGGCCGCACGAACGACTGGCGGTACCCGGCGAGCGGGTTCCGCCCGGCCTCCTCCGAGACGTCGTCGCTCGCGTACGTGACCGGGATGTCGCCGCGGCCGCGGGCCCACTGGACGAGCTCGGTGAGGAACTTGCCGATCTGCTTGGCGTTGAGGTTCTCGCCGTACCAGATGGCCGACGAGGGGTAGAGCCGGCGCTTCGCCCGGGTCAGTGCCACGTACGCGGTCCGGCGCTCCTCGAACTCCTCCTGCACGCGCAGCGCGTCGGTGAAGGTCTTCATCACGCCGTCGAAGACCGGCAGGAGCGCCCGGTCCCTCCGCAGCTCGACGTCGAGCGAGGAGCCGCGCCTCGCCGGGTTCTGCTGCACACGGTCGTTCGGGAACAAGCCTCGCGCGAGGCCCGGGACGAAGACCGTGTCGAACTCGAGGCCCTTCGCGGCGTGGACGGTCATCACCTTCACCGAGTCCTCGTCGCTCGGCTGCACGGGGTTCCACTCGCGGTCGTCATCGATCGTGTCCACGTACTCGAGGAACGCGCGGAGCGTGAGCTCGCCCTCGACCGGCTGGAACGCGTGGACCTGGTCGAGGAACGCGCTGAGGTTGCGCCGCTTCGCCGTGGCGAGCGCCGTGTCGGCCTCAGCCTCGAGCTCGGCGAGCAGGCCGGTTCGGCGGACGACCTCGGCGAGGAACTCCCCGACGGGCCGGCGCGCCGAGGTGCGCAGCGCCGTGAGCTCGGCGGCGAACGCGCGCATGCGCTCGCGGCCCTCGTCCGACAGCCCCTCGACGTCGTCGAGATGCTCGAGCGCTTCGGCGATGAGGAACGGCTCGTCCTCGAGCAGGTCCTCGTCCTCCTCGAGCCGCCGCTCGCTCAGCCGGGTCCTCATCGCGTACTCACTCGTCTTGGTCCACGCGGCCACGCGTGCGAGGTCGCGGTGGCCGACGCGGTACCGGGGTCCGGTGAGGATCCGCGCGAGCGCGACGCTCTCCTCGGGGTTCGAAGCCGCGCGAGCGTAAGCGAGCACCTCGACGACCTCGGGCATCTTGATGAGGCCGGCGAGGCCGATGAACTCGGCGGGGACGTCTCGAGCGGCGAACGCGAGTTGGAGCGGCTCGAACAGCCGGTGCGTTCGGCAGAGCACCGCGCACGCGCGCCACTCAACTCCGCTGTCATGGAGCGCCCGGATCCGGTCGGCGATCGCCTCCGCCTCGGCGATCTCGTGCTCGTACTGCGCGACGACGACCTCGCCCTGCCCGTTCGGCTCCCACGGCCGGAGCAGCTTGTCGGGATCGGGGCGCTGCGCGGCCGGCAAGGGCGAGATCACCTGGTCCGCCGCCGAGAGGATCCGCGCGCCCGAGCGGAAGTTCGTGTAGAGCGGGAGCTTCTCCGACGTGGTCCCGTCCGCCCGGGGGAACACCGTCGGGAACTCGAGCAGGTTGTGCAGGCTCGCGCCGCGCCAGGCGTAGATGTTCTGGTCGGGGTCGCCGACGGCGGTCACGGGGTGCCCGAGGCCGAAGATCGCGCGCATCAACACCGCCTGGGCGTGGTTCGTGTCCTGGTACTCGTCGAGCAGGACGGCGCCGAACCGCTCGCGGTATGCCGTGCCGACCTCGGGGTGCTCGGTCGCGATCCGCACCGCGTGCCCGATCTGATCGCCGAAGTCGATGACGCCGAGCTCGAGCTTCAGGGCCCGGAACCGCCGAACGGCCTCGGCGAGCTCGATCCGCTCGAGCGCCGCCCGGTGGGGATCGGCTGCCTTCGCCTTCTCGAGCGCGTCCAGCTTGCCCTGGACGTGCTCGATCACCTCGTCGGGCCCGACGAGGTGGTTCTGGAGCTGCTCCTCGAGGTCCAGGATGTTCCGCACGATCGAGGGCTGCCACCTCGTCGTGAGGTGCTCGAACGTCATCGTGTCGAGCACGCGCTCGACGATCTCGACCCGCTGGGCGGGGGTGATCACGCGCTGGCCCGGCTCGAGACCGACGAGCATGCCGTAGCGCTCCAGCACCTGGGCCGCGAACCCGTGGTAGTTCGAGATCTCCGGCTCCTCGCCCTCCTCGAGCTCGAGCTGCGTGAGGGCGCGCCGCACCCGGATCCGCAGGTTCTCGGTGGCCTTGTTCGTGAACGTGAGGCAGAGCACGTTGCCGGGGGCGATCCCGGGATGCTCGGCCCGGACGAGCCCCTTCGCGACCATCGCGAGGTAGACCACCCGAGCCGCCATCACCGAGGTCTTCCCCGACCCCGCGCCCGCCACGAGCACGAACGGCTCGAGCGGGTACGAGATCGCGCGCCACTGCTCCTCGGTGGGCTCGCCCCCGAGGAACGCGACGATCGGCTCGGGGTACGCGCTCATCCGGCCTCCACGTCGGCGGGCTGCTCGGCGACAGGGAACACGGCGGCACCCTCGGGGTAGCGCGTGCAGAGGGTCCGGAAGCCGCAGAAGAAGCAGTCGGCCGTCGTGCTCGGCGTGTAGCGGCCGGTCTCGTCGAGCTCGTGGATCCGCCCGATGAGCCCCGACAGGCGATCGCGCATCCGCTGCTTGTAATCCTCCTCGACGTCTTCGCTCACCGGCCACCCGACGACCTCGAGCGCGGTCTTGCTGCCCTTGCCGCCGAGGAACGCGAGCTCGACACCGGCAACCGGACGGTGGGCCGCGAGCTCCTCGCACTCGCTCACGGCGAGGTAGTAGATCCCGAGCTGCAGGTTCTCCGGTGCGGGGCCGGCGTTGTCGGCGCGCCCGGTCTTGAAGTCGGTGATGCGCGTCCCGCCCTCGGGCGCGGGGCCGATCCGATCGATGAACCCTCGGAACGCCGCGCCGTCGAACGTGAACCGGAACCCCTGCTCGTTCGCGTCGGCCGGCAGGTCGCCGTAGCGCGCGAACCAGTTCGGCACGAGCACCTCGATCGCGTGCCGGCGCTCCGCCTCCGAGACGGCGTGCGAGGGGAACCGGCCCTCCTGCCACCGGCGGTTCACCTGCTCGACGAAGGCCTCCGGCGTCCGCTCGATCCGTCCGCCCTCGCACTCCTCGATGAGCGAGTGGATGAGGTGGCCGATCCACGCCTTGGGACCGCTGCCCGTGTCGAGGCCGAGCTCGGCGGAGAGCACGTACTGGAGCTCGCAGTTCTCGAGGTTGCTGAGGCGCGAGTAGGAGAGGTGGAGCTGCTCGCGCGGCGGGCCCTCGGCGGCGCTCCAGTCGAGCTGGAACCACCAACGCGAGGGGTCGACGCCGAGCGCGAACATGCCGTCCATGCACGCGAGCCGCTCGGTCGCAGGGGCCGACCGGTCGGCGAGGGTTCGGCGCCAGGTCGCGGCGGCCTCACCGACCGACACCGGAGCGGCGAACGGCGCCACCGGAGCGGCGCGCCACTCGATGCCGCACTCCTCGGCGAAGCGCGAGGGCGCGGCGACCCCGGCGTCCTCGCCCTCGGGTTCGCTGGTCGTGAGCACCACGCGACGCACCGCGCGGTCGAGCACGAGGCCGAAGAGCCGGCGCTCGTCGGCGAGGCGCGCGCGGTTCGTCTCCGAGCGTGACGGGTTCGTCCCGAGCGCGGCCAGATCGAACATCGGCTCCGGGCGCGAGAGGCTCGGGAAGTTGCCCTCGACCGCGCCGACGACGAAGACCGTGTCGAACTCGAGACCGGCCGCGCCGTGGGCGGTCAGCACGCGGACCGCGTCTCGCGCCGCCTCGCCGAGGGCGGCCAGCTCGGGCGCACCCTCGCGGGCCCGGACCGCGGCGAGGAACGCCTCGATCGTGGGATCGGCCGAGGTGCCGGCCTCCTCGACCGCGCGCGCGAACGCGACCACGCCGTCGACGTCGGCCCGCGCGGACGGTCCGCTCTCGGCCGCCTCGACGAGGGCGCGAGCACAGGGAAGTTCCCGCCACAGCACACCGAACGCATCGAGGACCGACGACGAGCGTCCCTCGGCCCGTTCGAGCACGCCGGCCAGCGCGAGCAGGGCGGTCCGCTCCTCGGCGGTGAGTCCCTCGTCGAGCGCCAGGGCATCGCGGGGCGGACGCCCCTCCGCCCGCGCGGCGCGGAGGAGACCTCGGGCCGACGCGGGCGAGAGACCGCCGAGCTCCGAGCAGAGCACCGCCTCGACCATCTCGTCGCGCTCCTCGTTGCGGGCGCGGAGCCACCGGAGCGCGAGGAGGTACGGGACGGTCGCCGGTGTCGCCCCGGGAGCCGGTCCGCCCTCGAGCATCGTGTGGGGGATCCCGGCGTCGTCGAGCGCTCGGACGAGAGCCGCCGTCTGCGCTCCCTGCCGGCGGGTGACGACGGCGAGCCGGCTCCACGGCACGCCGTCCTCGACGTGGATCCGGCGGAGTTCGCGCGCCACCGCCGCGAGCTCCTCGGAGACGTGCGGCGCGCGCCAGCCCTCGAGCGCCGGCGGCGCGCCGCGGTGCCGCGTGTCGAGGGTCACGACCGGTGCCGCGAGCAGCTCGGCGAAACGCCGGATCGGGACGTCCGTCGTTCCTTGGAAGGAGAACACGTGCGCCTGAGGGTTGCCGGCCACCACGAGGTCCCCGGCGCCGAGGCTCGTGGTGAGTCGCTCGAACGACCGCGTCGTGTCCTGGTAGTCGTCGACGAGCAGGTGATCGAACGGCGTGCCGCCGTCGTCGGCAGCGGCCGCCGCCTGCGCCACGAGCCCGGCGAAGTCGACGGCGCCTTCGGATCCGAGCGTGTCGAGGTACCGCCGGTAGAACACGCCGAGGTCGCGCCACGCACCGAGGTCCGGGCGCTCGGCGCGCTCGAGGAGGTCCTCCGGCGTCACGAGCGCCTCCTGCGCGCGGAGGACGAACTGGCGCACCTGATCCACGAACCCACGGAGATGCAGGAGGTCGCCGAGCGCGTGCCACCGCGCCGGGTCCTCGCTCTCGAGGAGCTGTCGCACCTTCGCGAAGTGGTCGGCGGCCGAGAGCACCCGCGGCGGCTCGGTGTACCCCAGCGCGCGGTACCGCAGGCCCATCACGTGGAACGCGAGGGCGTGGACCGTGAAGACGCGCAGCGAGGGGAGCGGCATCGACAACCGCTCGAGCAGGGCCGTGCGTGCCGATCCGCGATCGCGCTTCGAGCGCACGACGAGGGCGATGCGCTCGGGATCGGCTCCGCCCTCGACGAGCCGGGCGAACCGCTCGCGCAGGACCGCGGTCTTGCCCGTGCCCGCGGCGCCGAGGACGAGGAGCGGTCCTCGGTCGTGCTCGAGGACGCGGCGCTGCTCGGGATCGGGGGTGATCGGGGGGGCCACGTGGCCGATGCTACCCCCGGCTGCCGACACGCTCCGGCCGGGACGCCGCCTGCATCAGCGGCCGATGCGCGCGAAACGGTGGAGGGACGCCGAGCTGATGGCGCCGACCAGCTCGCCCTCGCGCAGGACGAGGGCGGCCCGGTTGGAGCCCAGGCGTTGCGAGACCTGGTCGAGCGGGTCGTCGGGGTGGGCGAGGATGACCTGGGTGAGCGGGATGACGGCGTCTCGGACCGGGCGCAAGGGGTCCTCGGCACCGAGCTCGCGGGCCGAGGAGAAGGAGATCATGCCGATCACCCGCCCCGCCTCGATCACGGGGAAGGCCTCCTGCTCGTGGCCCCGGAGGAAGTGGTCGAGGGCCTCGGACAGGGACATCCCGGCGGGGACGGCGGGCGGGGGCGGGTCCATCGCATCGGCGACCGTCGCGCCGGCGAGGCGCCGGGCCACGCCCGCGGACCGATCCGAGGCCTTGGCGCCCTGGAAGATGAACAGGCCGATGATGCCGAACCAGATCGCCTCACGCGCGTCGTCCTTCGCGAGCAGGAGCGCGGCAGCCCCGATGAGCGCGACCCCGATCGCCATGCCGGTCCACGCGGCGACGCGCGTCCCGAGCTCGCGGCGCCCGGCGATCCGCCAGACGGCCGACTGGAGCATCCGTCCGCCGTCGAGCGGGAGTCCGGGCAGGACGTTGAAGACCGCCATGAACAGGTTCACGACGCCGACGTAGCCGAGCAGCCCCGAGAGCGGCGTGTTCGCCGCTTCGGTCAGCGACGAGAGCCACCAGAAGAGGCCGCCGAGCGCGAGGCTCGTGGCCGGTCCGACGGCGGCGACGACGAACGCCGGCCCGGGTCCCTTGGACTCGGTCCGGGCGGCGGTGAACCCGCCGAAGAAGACGAGCGTGATGCCCTGCACCTCGATGTCGTTCGCGCGCGCGGCGACCGCGTGCGCCCCCTCGTGCAGGAAAACCGCGCCGAAGAAGAGCACCGAGCCCGCCACCGCGTACGCGAGCGCCGTACCCGAGGAGAGATCTGCGTGCCGCTGCTCGAGCTGTGTCCACAGGCTGTACGTGATGAGCACGGCGATCCATACCCACGAGGGGTCCACGAAGACCGGGATCGAGCGGATCGTGGCGATCCGCCACGGGCGACCGAACATCATCCGAGGGTACCCCAGGGGAACGGCGGGTCGGTGGCTACAGTGGATGCATGGGCATCCGCGACGACGGCCGGGTGCGGCGCATCGCTCCGTGGGTCGGGGCCGTCGTCGTCGGGTTCGTCGGCGCGTGGCTCGGAACGCTCCTGCTCGGGCACGCCGAGGTCCCGATGGGGCCCTTCCGGGTCGAGGTCGCCGGCGGGTTCGGCAGGGGCGTGACCGACATCGGGCTGCCCCCGTTCGGACGCGTCGTCGCCGACACGCACGTCGGGCCGCTGCGGATCTCCGCGACCCTGCAGGACGTCGGTGTGCAGCGGCTCACCGAGGTCGTCGGCCGCATCGGCATCCAAGGGCTCTCCGACCAGGTCGAGCGGGACGCGCTCGAGGAGGTGAAGCAGCTCGCGGCTCGGCTGCTCGAGGCGGCGGTGATCGGGGCGCTCGTGCTCGGCGCGCTCGTGTTCCGGAAGCGGTGGCGACAGGTCCTCGTGGCGGGTCTGACCGCGCTGCTCGCCGTCGGCGGGATCGAGCTGCTCGCATGGCGCACCTTCCGGCCGGCGGCGTTCACCGAGCCGACCTACACGGGGTCGCTCGGCACGGCGGCCAAGCTCATCGGGCCGGTCCGCGAGGCGACCGATCGTATCGAGGACTTCCGCGTCGGCCTCGAGACGCTCATCGCCGGGGCGACGCGCGCCTACACGTCGATCCAGGCTCAGCCGCTCGTCGGCGCGGACGTCGTCCGGGTCCTCCACATCTCGGACATCCACGCTTCGCCGCTCGGCATGGACTTCGCGAAACAGGTGGCCGAGTCGTTCGACGTCGACATGGTCGTGGATACGGGCGACATCACGTCGTTCGGCACGCCGATCGAGAACCTCATCGCGACGAAGATCCCGGGGTTCCAACGTCCATACCTGTTCGTGCGCGGGAGCCACGACTCGATGGCGTTGCAGGCGGAGATCGCTGGAGTGGCGAACGCGACGGTGCTCGACGGCAATACGACCGAGGTCGACGGGATCACCGTGTACGGGCTCGGCGACCCGTCGTTCACCCCGGCGCGAGGCCAGGAGGTCGACGCGCAGGCGTTCGCGGAGCAGGCTCGAAGCGCCGGCCCGGTGATCGCCGCCGATCTCGCTCCGCTCGAGCGACCTCCCGAGATCGTTGCGGTGCACGACGACCGCATGGCCGAGGCGATCGCGGGGCAGGTGCCGCTCGTGATCTCGGGGCACTACCACGAGACGACGGCTCGCGTCGTGAACGGGACGCTGTACCTGCGCATCGGCACGACGGGCGGATCGGGGGCGGGCATCTTCCGCGGCCTCGACGAGATCCCGCTCTCGGCAGAGGTCCTGTACTTCTCGCGTGGCCCCGAGCCCGAGCTCATCGCCTACGACGTGATCGAGCAGCTGCCCGAGACCGGCAGCCTCACGGTCACGCGGCACCTCGTGAGCCGCGAGTTCGGCGACCTCGTGCTCACGCCGTCGCCGTCGGTCAGCATCGCGCCCACGCTCACGGTGACCCCGACCCCGTCGGGCTGAATCTCGGCGATGACCTCAACGGACGAGGGCTCGGGGGCGTTCATGGACCGGATGCACGAACCCGCGAGCGCGGTCTCGATGCCTCAGATGCCCGCCCGGCCGTCCGAGCCGGTGAGCTTCGAGGACTTCTTCCGCGCCGAGCACGCACGGTTGCTCCGAGCCCTGTACCTCGTCACGGGCAACCGGCAGGAGGCCGAGGAGGTCATGCAGGATGCGTTCCTCGCGGTGTGGGAGCGGTGGGACCGGGTCCGCGCCATGGACGACCCCACCGGCTACCTGTACCGCACGGCGATGAACCGGCACCGGAGCGCGCTGCGGCGAGCCGCGCGGGCCGCCCGGCGGGTCCTCGGCGCGACCGAGGGTGGAGACGCGTTCGCCCGCGCCGACGAGCGCGATGCCGTGGCGAGGGCGCTCGGCACGCTGCCGCGGCGTCAGCGCTCCGCGATCGTGCTGACCGAGCTGCTCGGGTACGGCTCGGAGGAGGCCGGGGCGATCCTCGGCGTGAAGGGCGGGACGGTCCGGGCGCTCGCCTCGCAGGGGCGGACCACGATGCGGACCAGGCTGGAGGCGGACGATGGGTGACCTGCGCAGCGACCTCGAGCGGATCGGCCACGGCGTGGAGCCGAGCGCCGACGCCTTCGAGCGCCTCGAGCGGCGCCGCCGGACGAGGGACCGCAACCGCCGGCTGACCGCCGGCGGGCTCGCGCTCCTGGTGGCCGTCGGTGGGTCGGTCGCCGCGTACTCCGCCCTTCGGAACGATGGCGCCGCGGGCATCGTGGTCGGGAGCTCGGGTCCTTCGCGGGACGAGCTCGCGCCCACGGTGGCGTCGGTCCGATGCGACGGCACGAGCACGGTGGTCGAGACCCAGGTCGTGGAGATCGACCCCCAGACCGGCGACATCCTCGCCACGAGCTCGGCCGTGCGTCCCCAGCCCGACGGCGTCCACGTCCTCGTCACGAACACGTCCGACATGGATCTGTCGTTCCAGTGGGACCTCGGCGGCGACAACGCGCCGATCGGTGCGCACGAGCTCGTCCTCGAGCTCCCACCCGGGACGGCGCAGGTCCGGTGCCAGGACCCCTCGAAGGATGCCGGCCTGCCCGGCGGCTACGCGGCTCTCCGGATCGTGGATCCCGACGGGGTCTACGTCCCGATGGAGCTGGCGTGCAGCGAGGTCACCGGCTGGTCCGCGGACTTCGCCCCCGGAGCGATCGGCGACCCCGACCCCGTGCAGAGCGCGAAGGAGCACGTCAAGGGGCTCGAGCCCGGCGACGTCGTCGAGTCTGCCGGCTATCCCGACTCGGAGATCCCACACGTGCGGGTCGTCCGGGACGGCGAGGTCGTCGCCGTGCTCGAGTACTTCTCCGACGGGCAGGGCGGCTGGCTCGAGAGCGGCGGAAGCACCTGCATCGACGGCCTCGGCTGACCGTTCCGGGTCGGGCCGTCCGGCTCGCGTTCTCCGGGTCGGATGCCGCGACGAACCAGGCTGTTCCGAGACGTGGCGCTGCTACAGTCGAGGAGGGTATCCGGAGCCGGTCCTATCGGTACCGGATCGGTGAGCGTCCGGCCCAGGCTACCCTCCCTTCCACGCGGGCTTGCCCGCGGGCCTGGGCCGGACTCCTACTCGGCGAGCAGATCGCCGAGCTGGCG
>JBLNAW010000180.1:0-3372 GCA_050259555.1 Solirubrobacterales bacterium | reverse complement strand
CCATCTCCTCGCGGACGATGTTCCCGATGCGGCGCATCGTGCGGATCCCGAGCGGCAGGGTCGTGTAGATCCCCGCTGCGACCTGCCGGATGAAGCCGGCCCGAACCAGGAGCTTGTGGCTCGCGACGTCGGCATCGGCCGGGTCGTCGCGGAGCGTCGGTGCGTACAGCTCGCTCAGTCGCATGGGCTTGGAAGGATACCCGCAGGTCTCGGCCCTCCGTCAGCCCGAGACGACGAGATGGACGATCTGACGCCAATCGATCGTCGTCCCGCCGCCATCGGCGACGGCGTACTGGTTGAAGAGCGCGATGCGCGTCGGGTCCACGGGATCGCGGGCGGCGGCCGCGAAGTCGCCCCAGCGCTCGGGGCCGGCGCCCGCCTCGAAGCGCGCCTCGCCCGCCTGGAGCAGCGTCGAGGACGCGCTCGTCGCTCCGGCCGGGACCTCGGCCGCGTACGCAGAGAGGCACTCGTCGTTCGGTGCGCTCGCCTGGCTGTACGTCACGAACAGGTTCCCGTCGGCATCGGTCGCGAGCGCGGGCCACCCGGCGTCGGACTCGGGGGTGCCGATCACGCCGCGTCGGACGATCTCGGAGGTCCCGATCTTCGGACCGGGTTGGACCTCGTACCAGCGGACCACCGACTCCACGTACCCGCCGGTGATCGTGTCGGGCTCAAGGTCCTTCGAGATCGCGTGCGCGGTGAACAGGGCATCGCGATCCGCGTCGTAGAACGCCGTCACGAACCGCAGATCGCCCGGGTCCCACCATGTGTCCGCACGCTTCAGATCGCCGTTGCACTGCGTCCCGTACGGGGCGATCGAGACCGAGCCCGGGATCGGCACCGCTGCCCGCACGAGCCGCACCCCGGTACTCGACGGTGAGAGCCGCCAGACGACGAGATTCGCCCGCTTCCCCTCGTCGAGCGACACGAGGAACTGCGAACGGGGAGCCGAGCCCACCGAGACCGCCGGCATGATCGTGAACGCGGGCGAGCCGTCCGGATCCCGGGTCTGCGATCCGACGAACGTGTCGAACGCGATGCTGTGGGTGCAGTCGTAGAGGTTCGCCTTCGGGGCGGACAGGATCTGCGCGGACGCGAACCGGCCCCCCGCGAAGTCGAACCGGTTCGCGGTGATCGTCACTCGGTCGGCGCTGAAGCCGAGCCCCGGGTAGTCCACCCATTGCCGGCCGTCTCCGGCCGTCCGGTCGCCGCCGATCCTCGTGCCGCACCAGGTCGACCGATCGTCCGCGGTCTGATCGGGGATCGCGAGGACGAGGATCCACGACCTGCGCCTCGAGTCGTTCAACCCGAGGAACACGAGCACGAAGGTGTCCTGGTACGGGTCGTAGACGACCTTCGGGTCGAAGACCTGCGTGCCGGCCGGAAGGTCGAACAGGTTCGCGAACGAGGTCGGCTCGATGACCGCCGTGCCCGTGAGGTCGTAGAGCGCGTAGTGGGTGTTCACGGCCGCGAGATACCAGGTGTCGCTCAGCGCCCCCGTCGGATCGGCCGGCCAGTTCGCGCCGGTCCTCGGGATGGCTTGGAAGGAGAACGAGGACGCGGGCGCGAGCGGATCGAACGTGGCGTGCGTGCCGCGCTCCGTCGTGGGTCGTCCGCGCTCGGCGGAGGAACCCGGAACCGCTCGCGTCACGATCCGGCGCGCCAGCGGCGCCGAGGTCCGCAAGCGCGCGTCGGCGTTCTCCGCCTCGGAGGCGACCAGGGGGGGCATCGCGACGGCGAGCGTCCCGATCAGCACGAGCGTCGCCGAGAGCCGCGCGAGGACCGACCTGTGCATCGCGAGCCGACCCTAACGGACCTCCCGGCGCGCGTCACCCGAGCCCACGGGACGGTACCCTCGGACGATCCAAGCCGGGGAGGGACGTTCGTCCGGTCGCGGCCCCGGCCCGCGCCCGGTCGAGGAGTCGGGGATGCGGGTACGACCGGACCGTTCCAGCTTCGATGCCCTCGCCTCCACGTGGCCGCTCGTGCCGGTGTGGACCGAGCTGCTCGCGGACGTCTCGACCCCGGTCGGTGTCTTCCCGTCCCTGGCCGGCGAGGGGCCCGGGATCGTGCTCGAGAGCGTCGAGCGCTCGGAGCGATGGGGTCGCTACTCGTTCGTCGCCGGCGATCCCGCGGCGGTGATCGTGCTCGACGAGGACGGCCTGCGCGTCCAGGACGTCGTGCGCGAGCTGCCGGCGATCGCGCCCTCGACCGGACAGGCGCGGGCCGACCTCCGCTCGATGGCCGAGGGCCTCCGCGGACCGCGGCTCGAGGGGCTCCCCTCGCTCACCGGGGGACTCGTCGGCTACCTCGCCTACGAGGCCGCGGGGCTCCTCGACGGCCACCCGGTTCCGAAGGGAGACGTCACGGGCCCGCCCATCGGGTTGCTCGTCGTCGACCGCGCCGTCGTGTTCGACCACTGGCGTCAGCGTCTGCTCCTCGTCGCCCACGTGCCGCGCGGCGGGTACGACGCGGGTGTCACCGCGCTCGAGGACCTCGCGGCGCGCCTGGCGACGCCGTCCGCTCCCCCACCCGAGCCACTCGACGCCGATGCGTCGTACGCGGACGTCACCGGCGAGCCCAACATGCCCGACGAGGGTTACCGCCAGATCGTCCGCGCGATGAAGGAGCACATCCTGGCCGGCGACATCTTCCAGGGCGTACCGTCCCGGCGCGTCTCGTTCCCCGCGAGCCGAGGCGGCCTGCCGATCTACCGACGGCTCCGCGTCTCGAACCCCGCGCCGTACATGTTCTTCGTCCGCATGCTCGGGCTCGAGCTGGCCGGCTCCTCACCGGAGCCGCTCGTGCGCGTGGAGGGACGGACGGTGACGACCCGCCCGATCGCCGGCACGCGCCCTCGCGGCGAGACCGAGCTCCGCGACCGCCTGTTCGAGCACGAGCTCCTGGCCGACCCGAAGGAGCGTGCCGAGCACGCGATGCTCGTCGACCTCGCGCGGAACGATCTCGGCCGGGTGTGCACGCCCGGGAGCGTGCGCCCGACGGAGCTCATGGTCGTCGAGCGGTTCTCCAAGGTGATGCACATCGTGAGCACCGTCGAGGGCGAGCTCGCCGAGGCCATGCATCCCCTCGACGCGCTGGCGGTCACGTTCCCGGCCGGGACGGTGACGGGGGCCCCGAAGCGCCGCGCGATGGAGATCATCGCGGAGCACGAGCCGACCGCTCGAGGCCCCTACGCCGGCGCCGTCGGGTACTGCACGTTCGCCGGCGACCTCGACTTCTGCATCACGATCCGCACGGCTGTGGTCGCGGACGGTTCGGTCCACGTGCAGACCGGCGCGGGGATCGTCGCCGACTCGGATCCCGACGCCGAGCTGGCCGAGACGAAGAGCAAGGCCGCGGCGCTCCTCCCCG
>JBLNAW010000179.1:0-3849 GCA_050259555.1 Solirubrobacterales bacterium | reverse complement strand
CGTGCTCCGACACCTCCGCATAGGAGGAGAGCGAGCCGATCAGGCCGATGTTCGGGCCCTCGGGCGTCTCGATCGGGCACAGCAGGTGCAGGACGTGCGGCGGAGCATCTTCGGCACCGTGATGACCGCGCACCCGTGCTCGGCCTGCGACGGCACGGGGGAGGAGATCCTCTCGCGGTGCGAGACGTGCCGAGGCTCGGGGCGCGTGGGCGCGGTGCACACGGTGCCGGTCGACGTGCCGGCCGGCGTCGCGGACGGGCTCGAGCTGCGCGTCTCGGGCGCCGGGCACGCGGGTCCGGCCGGAGGGCCGCCCGGCGACCTCTACCTGTCCATCGGGGTCGAGCCGCACGCCGTGTTCGAGCGACGGGGCCAGGACCTGTACGCCGTGCTCGAGGTGCCGATGGTGCAGGCCGCGCTCGGTGTGTCGCTGGAGGTAGCCACGCTGGACGGGGTCGAGACGATCGAGCTCGAGCCGGGCACCGCGTCGGGCTCGACGTTCCGCCTGCGGGGCAAGGGCATGCCGAACCTCGGGCGCCGGGGTCGCGGCGACCTGTTCGTGAACGTGCACGTGCAGACGCCCTCAGATCTCAAGCGCGAGGAGCGCAAGCTGCTCGAGCAGCTCGCCGAGATCCGCGGCAAGGACGCCGGCAAGCGAGCCCGCGATCGCGCCGAGATGCGGAAGCCGACCGACCGGGAGGTGCCGTGAACGTCTCGAGCTGCGTGTTCTGCCGGATCGTGGCCGGCGACGACCCCTCCGACGTCCTGTACGCCACCGAGACCGTGATGGCCTTCCGCGACATCGCGCCGCAGGCGCCCGTCCACGTGCAGCTGATCTCCAAGGAGCACATCGCGTCGGCGGCCGAGATCGAGGAGCGTCACGCGGGCATGCTCGCCGACCTGATCCACGCGGCGAAGCAGGTGGCGCGGGCCGAAGGGCTCGAGGACCGCGGCTGGCGACTCGTCACGAACGTGGGTCACGAGGGCGGACAGCACGTCTATCACCTGCACGTCCACCTGCTCGGGGGCCGGCAGATGACGTGGCCACCCGGATGAGGATCCGTGTGCGCGGGAGGATCGGTCGGGCGCGGCGGGGTAGGATACGGTTCGGGGTCGTCGCATGACGGCCCTTCATCGATCCAGGAGGGAACGGGGCACCCCCCGAGAAGCCACCGCTTGGCGAGAGCGTTCACTCAGGTGAAGATCCTCGTGCCCGGTGACCAGAACATGGTCGCCCTCCTCGGCCAGCGAGACGAGCTGCTGAAACTCGTCGAAGCTGCCTTCGACTCCGAGATCGTGGTCCGGGGCAACGAGATCACGATCTCGGGTCCGAGCGAGGAGGCCGAGCGCGTCGGCCTGCTCTTCGAGGAGCTCCTCACGCTGCTCGAGCGCGGTCACGAGCTCAACGCGTCCTCGGTCGGCCGATCGATCGAGCTCATCAAGGGCGAGGAGGCCACGCCGACGCAGGTGCTCGGCGACGTCCTGCTCACCAGTCGAGGGAAGGGCATCGCGCCGAAGACGCTCGGACAGAAGAAGTACGTGGACGCGATGCGCCGCGCGACCGTGACGTTCGCGATCGGCCCCGCTGGGACCGGCAAGACGTACCTCGCGGTCGCGACCGCGGTGCGTGCGCTCCAGGGCAAGCAGGTGACCCGCCTGATCCTCACGCGCCCGGCGGTCGAGGCCGGCGAGCGGCTCGGCTTCCTGCCGGGAACGCTCTACGAGAAGATCGATCCCTACATGAAGCCGCTGTACGACGCGCTGTTCGAGATGACCGGCGCGGACATGCTGCCCCGACTGATGGAACGTGGAACGGTCGAGGTCGCGCCCCTCGCATACATGCGGGGACGCACTCTGAACGACGCGTTCATCATCCTGGACGAGGCGCAGAACACGACCCCCGAGCAGATGAAGATGTTCCTCACGCGGCTCGGGTTCGGGTCGAAGGTCGTCGTGAACGGTGACGTCACGCAGATCGACCTGCCGAACGGCCAGACCTCGGGCCTCACGATCATGGAGGAGATCCTCTCGGGCATCGAGGGCATCGAGTTCGTCCACCTGGGAGCCCGAGACGTGGTCCGGCACAAGATCGTGCAGGACATCGTGGAGGCGTACCGCGTGCACGGCGAGCGGCGGGCGCACGCCGATGACTGACGCCGACCATACCCCGAGGATCCTCGTGGACGACCGCCAGGACGCGGGCGTCGACCTCGACGCGCTGATCTCGCTCGCAGCGGAGTGCCTCAGCGGCGAGGGCGTCGCGAACGCCGAGCTCTCGGTGTCGTTCGTGACCGAGGGGGAGATGGCCGACCTCCACGTCCGGTACATGGCCGAGGAGGGACCGACCGACGTGCTGTCGTTCCCGCTCGACGAGACCGACGAGGACGGCATCCGGGTGCTCGGCGACGTGGTGATCGCGCCGGCCGTCGCGGCGCGGAACAACCCGGCCGACCCCGCGTCCGAGATGCGCCTGCTGCTCGTGCACGGCATCCTTCACCTCCTCGGGCACGACCACGAGGAGGAGGGGGAGCGCGCGGCCATGTGGGCGATCCAGGAGCGCTACACGGGGGTGTCGGTCCCGTGATGTGGCTCTGGGCGTTCGTGTTCGTGCTCGTGGTGCTCGGGACCGTGCTCGCGATCTCGGAGGCCTCGCTCACGCGGATGACGCGGGTGCGTGCGCTCGCGCTCGTCGAGGAGAAGCGGCGGAACGCGGTCACGCTCGAGCGCATCGAGGCCGACCCGCCGCGGTACCTGAACGCGGTCTACCTGTCGGTGATGTTCTCGCAGAACGGCTCGGCGATCCTCGTGGCGATCCTGGCCGAGCGCTCGTTCGGCGGCTGGGGCGTCACCCTGGTGTCGTTCGCGTTCACGGTCCTGTATTTCGTCGTCGTCGAGGCGATGGCGAAGACCTACGGCGTGCTGCACAGCGACCAGGCGGCGCTCGCGTTCGCACCGCTCGTCTGGTTCCTCGGCCGGATCCTCCAGGCGCCGACGCGGGCGCTGATCGGCCTCGCGAACGTGCTGCTCCCCGGTCGCGGCCTGAAACAGGGCCCGTTCGTGTCCGAGGCCGACCTGCGCGCGATGGCCGAGGCCGGGCACGAGGAGGGCAGCATCGAGCGCGAGGAGAAGGAGCTGATCCACTCGATCTTCGAGTTCGGGGACACGATCGCTCGCGAGGTGATGGTCCCTCGTCCCGACATCGTCGCGATCGAGGACGACAAGTCCCTCCGCGACGTCCAGGCGCTCGTGCTCGAGCACGGCTACTCGCGGATCCCCGTCTTCCGCGAGGACCTCGACGACGTGACCGGCGTGGTCTTCGCGAAGGACGTGCTGAAGGCCATGTACCAGGGCCGGCGCGACATGCCGCTCGCCGACATCGCCCGCGAGGCGCACTTCGTGCCCGAGTCGAAGAAGGTCGCCGACCTGCTCCGCGAGATGCAGCACGAGAAGTTCCACATCGCGCTGGTGACGGACGAGTACGGCTCGGTCTCCGGGCTCATCACGCTCGAGGACCTTCTCGAGGAGCTCGTCGGCGAGATCACCGACGAGTACGACCTCGAGGAGCCGGAGGTGGTCGAGATCGCCGAGGGTGTCTTCCGGGTCGACGGCAAGGTGGCGATCGACGAGGTGAACGAGCTGCTCGACGTGGAGCTGCCCGACGAGGAGTGGGACACGGTCGGCGGCCTGGTGCTCGGGTTGCTCGGCTCGATCCCCGAGGACGGCGAGGAGGTCGGCTTCCAGAACCTCGTCTTCACGGCCGAGCAGGTCCAGGGCCGGCGGATCGCGAAGGTCCTCATCAGGCGGCGCGAGCCCGAGGACGCCGACGAGCAGAACGAGGAGGCCGGAGGATGA
>JBLNAW010000178.1:0-4575 GCA_050259555.1 Solirubrobacterales bacterium | reverse complement strand
AGCCTCCATGCGCGCGATCGATGCGGCGGGGAGGTGAAGGACCACGGCCTCGGTCTCGGCCACCACGTCGGCGGTGCGCGACATCCCCGTATACAGCGCGACCTCGCCGACCACCACGCCGGGGCGGACGCTCGCGAGGCGCATCACCTTGCCCTCTCAGCCCGCTCGCACGGGCTCCCCTGCTTGCGAGGTCATGCTAGCGCCTCCGCGCGTCAAGGCCGCGAGAAGGCGCGCAGGTCCTCCAGGGCTCCGCGCATCAAGCGCGCCATGAACGGACGGTAGACCCACAGCGCGAGCTCACCGAAGACCGGCACCGGAAGGGACAGCTCCTCGATCCAGGAGAAGCAGGTTCCGCGCTCGACCGGCTCCAGGCGCCACGTCCCGACGCCGCCGACGAAGCTCCGGTGCGCCATGACCAGCCGTCGCGGCGGCTCCCAGATCGTGACCTCGAGCCGCTCGGTGAAGAGCGGGACGTTCAGGACCCGCGTCTTCACGGCGAGGGTCGTCCCGACGCCCTCGCGCTGCTCGCCCAGGACGCGGACCGAGTCCGCGTCCTTCATCCACCGCGGCTGGTCCTCCCACCGAAGGAGCAGCACCCAGGCCTGCTCGATCGGGACGGGGAGCACGACCTCGGCCGAGACGCGCACGTCAGAACCCCGGCGCCTCGCCCGTCCGCGGCAGCTTGCGGAGCGTCTCGGGCACCGTGAGGACGAACAGCATCGCGAGGACGAGTGGGATGGCCGAGAGCGAGAACGCGGCGCCGTAGCCGAAGGCATCGGCGCTCGCGCCGGCGACGAGCGGTCCGAGCACGAACCCGAGGTCGCCGAAGAACCGGAAGACCGCGACCGCGGTCCCCCGCATCTGGTCCTCGGTCACGTCGGACAGCATCGGAGCCTGGGGCACGCCCGCGTAGCCCGAGATGAGCCCGAAGATCCCGTTCGCGAGGAAGAACAGCGCGGGCGTGGTCGCGAGCGGCCAGAGCACGAGCGCGAGGGCCATCGCCGCGTACCCGGGAACGAGGACCGCCTTGCGCCCGATCCGGTCGGTCGCCTTGCCGGCGGGGAACAGGACGGCGAACTCGGTGATCGAGGCCGCCGCGAGGCCGATGCCGATGCCGAGCTCCGAGAGCTTCACTCGCTCGTCGCCGAAGAGCGGGATCAGCGTGCTGTAGACACCCGCGATCATCCACGCGTACGCGCCGTTCGCGAGCAGCACCGCGAGGAACGGTCGGCGCCAGGGCAGCCGCCGCAGTCCGGTCGAGCGGTCCTGCCGAGGTTCCGAACCGGTGCCCCGCATCGTGCGCGCGAACACCGCGGCCGAGACGAAACACGTCGCCGCGTAGATCCAGAGCGTGCTCACCGCACCGAGCCGGTCGGCGAAGACGCCCCCGAGCGGCTGGCCGGCGATGATCCCGACGTTGAACGACGCGTACCAGACGCTCATCACGCGCCCGATGCGGTCGCCGGGGATCGTCCGGAGCATGTACGAGAGCAACCCGGTGAAGAAGATCGCGGAGCCCGCCCCGCCGGCCCCGCGGAACACCACGAGGAGCGTGAAGGTCGGCGCGACCGCGGCCAGCGCGGTCGTGGCCCCGACGACGATCGCGCCGAGGACGACCGCCCGCCGCTCGCCGAGCCGCCGGATGATGACACCGGTGAAGGGGTCGATCACGAGCCGCGTCACCGAGAACGACGCGACGAGCACGCCGACCGAGTCGAGCCCAACCCCGAACGAGCGCGCGTACAGCGGGAGGATCGGGGAGAGGATCCCGAAGCCGACCATGATGATGAAGGTGCCGGCGATCGAGGTGCGGACCTCGGGGAGGCGGAGGATGTCCCGGAGCCTCAGTTCCCCCTCCGCGCTCACGGCAGCAGTCTACGGAGCGCTGGTCGCGTACTTGCGGAGGGCCGGTCGCTCGGGTTCGATGGAGCGTGATGGACGCATCGAGCGGCGCGATCGCGGCGACGACCCTCGTGACGCCCGGCGGACCGGGCCCGCTGCGGGGCGAGCGCGCGATGCCCGTGCGCCAGATCCATGGGGGCGCGGTCGCCTGGGAGGAGGGTGTCATCACCTACGTCGGGCCCGCGGAGGGGCTCGGCGGTGTCGAGATCGAGTGGCTCGAGGGCCGGACGATCGCTCCCGGGTTCGTCGACTGCCACACCCATCTGCCGTTCGTCGGATGGCGCGCGGACGAGTTCGAGGCGCGCCTGGCCGGCGCGACCTACCGCACCCTCCACGGGGGCGGCGGCATCTACCGCAGCGCCCGCCTCCTCGCGAGCGCGTCCGACGAGGAGGTCCTCGAGTTCTGCCGGCCGCTCCTCGCCGAGATGCTCGCTCACGGCACCACCGCGCTCGAGCTGAAGACCGGGTACGGCCTGTCGGTCGACGGCGAGCTGCGCCAGGCTCGGCTGGCTCGGCACCTCGCCGCCGAAGCCGTGCAGACGTGCACGGTCACGCTCCTCCCCTGCCACGCCGTGCCCGAGGGCATCGACCGTGAGGCGTGGGTCGAGACGGTCTGCGACGAGCTCATCCCCACGGCGGCCGACGAGGGCCTCGCCGACGCCGTCGACATCTACGTCGAGGACATCGCCTTCTCGGTCGATGACCTCCATGCCGTCGCCGAGGCGGCCCGCCGCGCGAAGCTCCCGCTCCGCTGCCACGCCGATCAGCTCGGGCCCTCGGAGGCGACCGAGGCCGCCGTCGCGCTCGGCGCTCGCAGCGCCGACCACCTGAACCACATCTCGCCGTCCGGGGCGGCCGCGCTCGGCGAGGGGCGCACCGTCGGCGTCCTGCTGCCGACCTCGACGTTGTTCCTGCGCTCCGCGCCGCCCGACGTCCGCGCGCTGCTCGACGCCGGGGCCACCATCGCGATCGCCACCGACTGCAACCCCGGCACCTCGCCCGTCGTGTCGATGCCCGAGGCGATCGTCACCGCCTGCTCGCTCTACGGGCTCACGCCGCTCGAGGCGCTCGCGGCGGCGACGGCGAACCCCGCGCGCGTCCTCGGTCTCGAGCAGACGCACGGTAGTCTTGCGCCCGGCGCCCGTGCGGATCTCCTCGTGCTCGACGGCGAGGCCTTCCGCCAGGTGCCGTACCGTCCCGGGCACGACCCGGTGGTCCGGACCGTCGTCGGAGGCAAGGTGGCATGGGAGCGATGAGGAAGACGGTGCTCGTGCTGCTCTCGGCGGTCGTGATGGCGACCACCCTCGCGGGAGTGGCAACCGCGCAGGCGACCACGACCGTGACGCTCACCGCGTCGGCCTCCAAGGTCGTCTACGGCACGTCCGTCACCTTCTCGGGCCAGATCGCCCCCGCCGCCCAAGGCGAGACCGTCGAGCTCCGCGACGAAGCCGATGCGGTCGTCGCCACCCTCAGCACGGATGCCGCGGGCTCCTTCGACACGACGCTCGACCCCGACCGCACCCTGACGCTCCACGCGGCGTGGCAGGGCGTGGTGAGCGAGCCCGTGACCGTGAAGGTCCGTGCGGTCGTCGACGTGCGGATGACCACGGTCCGCCTGTTCGATACCGTCACGATCCGCGGCACGGTCTCGCCGGCGGTGCCGGGCAAGCGCGTCGAGATCCGGCTCCTGCGCTCGGGCCGGACGGTCGAGACCGTGCGTGCCGAGATCGGGTCGGCGGGTGGGTTCGAGACCGAGATCCGGGTGATGACGCCCGGGACGTACCGAGCGCGGGCGACCTTCTCCGACGCCGCGCACCTTCCGGGCTCCGCCGCCACGGACGCGGACGCCACCCCGCTCCCGAGCCTGCGATCTGGCTCGCGGAGCCGGTTCGTGCTCCTGCTCGAGCAGCGGCTCGCCGAGCTCCACTACCGGATCGAGCCGGTCGACCGCCGGTACGACGACCACACCGGCGACGCGGTCCTCGCCTTCCGGAAGGTCCAGGGCATGGACCGGGTCTTCACGGTGAACCCCGCGGTGTGGCAGGCGCTCGCGGATCCTCGGATCCCCCAGCCGCGCCTCGACATCCGGGCCTTCCACATCGAGGTCGACCAGACGCGCCAGGTCCTCTACACGGTCGAGGACCGGGCCGTCACGAACATCATCCACGTCTCGACGGGGGCGGGCGGCGCCACGCACGACGGGTCGTTCCGGGTCTACCGCAAGCTGGCGGGCTTCAGCCCCCACCACCTCTACTACCCGAGCTACTTCGAGGGCGACCGCGCGATCCACGGATGGACCGACGTCCCGACCTACCCCGCGAGCCACGGCTGCGTGCGGGTGCCGTACTGGCACGCGCGATGGATCTTCGGCCTGGCGGTCATCGGGACGCGCGTGACGATCTACCACTCGTAGCCGCCGGGCCGACCCCGGCCGCTGCTACCGTGGCCGTGTGCCCGGTCCGATCGGTCCCTACGACGCGCTCGAGCCCGAGGCTTCGCAGACCCGATCCGGGGCGGCGCCGGCCGAACCCCGGGCCCTCGCCGTGTTCGTTCGTGGCCTCACGCGCCGATGCCCGCGATGCGGCTCGGGCGGCTTGTTCGTGGGGTGGTTCACGATCCGCGAGGCGTGTCCCCGCTGCCGCCTGCGCCTCCAGCGTGAGGAGGGGGGCTTCC
>JBLNAW010000177.1:0-11678 GCA_050259555.1 Solirubrobacterales bacterium | reverse complement strand
CAGAAGGCGGCGCGGGCCGGGATCCCGGTCGTCTGCGCCGTGAGCGCGCCCTCGAGCCTCGCCGTCGAGACGGCGGAGCATCTCGGGATCACGCTCGTCGGGTTCGTGCGCGACGGCCGCTTCAACGTCTACACGCATCCGGACCGCGTCGCCACGTAGCGACGTTCGGCGGATCGACGCCGGACCCGGGCGGCGCGTATCGTCGCTCCATGAGCCCGGCCATCGGCATCGCCCTGTTCGTGATCGGGGTGGGCGCGTTGCTGCTCTCGATCGTGCTCGACCACCGACCGGTCTCGAGGCAGCCGGCACCGGCGCCGGACGCAACGGCCGACGTTGGGTCCGGGACACCGGATGAGGAGCGAGCAGCGTCCGTGGCGGAGGTGACCGAGGTTGCGTTGGTTGCCGAGTCAGGCCCGGCGCCCGACCCGCCCGAGCCCGCGACCTCGGTCCCCGCGGCTGCCGCGGCCGACACGGCGGTCGGTCATCCGGAGCCCGCGCCGAGCAACCGGGCGGCCACGGCCGAGGCCCGGCTCGAGACGCTCCGTGCCGAGTTCGCCGGCCGCGGCACGCAGGCGGTGTCCGCCACGCCGCAGCCCGCGGCCTCTCCCGAGCCGCCTCCGATCGGCGAGCCCTCCGCGCGGCCCGACGCGGGTCGCGTCTTCGCGGCGGTCGCGTCCGTCGGTCGGGCCCCGCAGGAGGACGGGTCGGGGCCCTCGAGCGCGGCCGAGCCCGAGCCCGAGCCGGTGGCACCCGAGCCTCCCGGGGAGCTGGGGGCCGTCACCGGGTCGGAACCGGCCGCCGTGGAACACGGACACGCGATCCCGATCGTCAGCCACAGCGATCTCGTCTCGCACCTGCGGCGCGAGCATCCCGACCTCGAGTCCGGCGGGTCGACGATCCAGATGCGCCGGCTGCACGACGGCGTGCACGCGAGCTGAGGGACGCGCGCAACCGTCGGTCATGCGCGCCGACCGGCATGCGTCACCCGAGGCACCGTCGAGCCATACAATCGTGGCTCACCCGACGACGAGGAAGGAGCGAGCGTCGATGGCGAACGGGCTCACCCGGCTCACCGAGCCGATGGTCCGCGAGAACGGCGCGCTCCGCGCGGCGACCTGGGACGAGGCCCTCGACCGGGCCGCCCAGGGCCTGCGCGTGGCGACCGAGCGGAACGGCGGCAACGGGGTCGGCCTGTTCAGCTGCTCGAAGGCCACGAACGAGATGAACTTCGTGTCGCAGAAGTTCATGCGTCAGGTCCTTCACAGCAACAACGTCGATAGCTGCAACCGCACCTGACACGCTCCCAGCGTCGTCGGTCTGGCGACGGTATTCGGAGCAGGAGGCGGGACCAGTTCGTACGAGGAGGTCGAGAACACCGACCTCATCGTGCTGTGGGGTTCGAATGCGCGCGAGACGCATCCGATCTTCTTCCATCACGCCCTGAAGGGGATCCGGAACGGGGCTCGGCTCATCGTCGTGGATCCACGCAGGACGACCTCGGCGCAGTGGGCCGACCTGTGGCTCGGCATCGACGTGGGCTCGGACATCGCCCTGTCGAACGCGATCGGCCGCGAGATCCTCGCCGCCGGCCTTGCGAACACGGCCTTCATCGAGCACGCGACCACCGGCTTGGAGGAGTACCGCGCGTCCGTGCAGGAGTGGACACTCGAGCGCGGCGAGCAGGTCACGGGCATCCCGGCCGAGGTGATCCGCGAGGTCGCCCACGCCTACGCCAGAGCCGACCGCGCGATCCTGTGCTGGACGCTCGGTATCACCGAGCACCACAACGGCGTCGACAACGTGCTCTCGCTCATCAACCTGGCGTTGCTCTGCGGGCACGTCGGCCGGTACGGCAGCGGCCTGAACCCGCTGCGCGGGCAGAACAACGTCCAGGGCGGCGGCGACATGGGGGCGATCCCGAACAAGCTGCCCGGTTTCCAGGACATCGAGAAGGACGCCGATGCCCGAGCCCGGTTCGAGGCCGCCTGGGGCGTGCCGATCGTGCCGAAGTACGGCTGGCACCTGTCGCAGATGTTCGACGCGATGGAGCGAGGCGAGCTCACCGCGCTCTACGTGATCGGCGAGAATCCGGCCTCCTCCGAGGCCGACGGCACGCGCGCGAAGCACCTGCTCTCGACCCGCGACTGCCTCATCGTGCAGGACATCTTCCTGACGAAGACGGCGCTGATGGCCGACGTCGTGCTGCCGGCCGCGGTCTCGGCGATCGAGTCCGAGGGGACCGTGACGAACTCGGAGCGCCGCGTGCAGCGCGTGCGGAAGGCGCTCGAGCCGCCCGGCGATGCGCGGGACGACATCTGGATCCTCGCGGAGCTGGCTCGGCGCCTCGGCATCGACTGGGGGGAGATCACGCCGGCCTCGGCGTGGGAGGAGCTGCGGACGCTCTCGCCGATGCACCGCGGGATGAGCTACGAGCGGCTCGAGGCGCTCGGAGGCATCCAGTGGCCATGCCCGAGCGACGACCACCCGGGCACGAAGTTCCTGCACGCCCGCCTGTGGGAGGAGGATCCGGCCGAGCAGGGCCCCAAGGCGCCCCTCAGCGTCGTGCCCTTCGAGCCGCCGGTCGACGGGCTCACCGAGGAGTACCCGCTCCGCCTGACGACGGGTCGCCGGCTCGACTCGTACAACACCGGCGTGCAGACCGGCCTCTACGCGTCCCCGCTCCGCCGCGGCGAGACGATCGACGTCTCGCCCGAGGACGCCGCGAGGCTCGGGATCGCGGACGGCGAGATCGTGCTGGTGTCCTCGCGCCGGGGCTCGGTCGAGGCGCCGGTCTTCGTCGACACCGGCCTGCGTCCCGGGCTCGTGTTCATGACGCTGCACTTCCCCGAGCAGGTCGAGACGAACGTGCTCACGATCGACGCGACCGACCCGAAGTCCGGGACCGCGGAGTTCAAGGCGAGCGCCGTGCGGATCGAGAAGCTCTCCCAGCCGGCGGTCGCCGGCGGGGGGGAGTGAGGATGACGTGGATCTCCACCTGATGCCCGCCGCCGCGACCGCCGAGGAGCGCGCGGCCGTCGATCAGGTGCTCGGGCCGCCAGAGACCGGGTGGACGGGCGGCGAGCGCGCCGAGCTCGATGGCCACGTCGCCCGCGGCGGTCGCGAGGCCCGGGATCGACGCCATCTGCTCCTGCCGGCCCTCCATGCGCTCCAGGCTCGAGCCGGGTGGATCAGCGAGGGCGGCCTCGGCTACGTCTCGCAGCGGCTGACGATCCCGCCCGCCGAGGCGTACGGGGTCGCGACCTTCTACGCGATGTTCTCGACGACGCCCCGCCCACCGAGCGTCCTGCACGTCTGCGACGACATCGCATGCCGGACGCAGGGCGCGGCCGAGATCTGCGCCGAGCTCGAGCGCTCGATCGGCCCGTCGGGACGGGACCACGGCGGAAAGACGTGGTTGCGGAGCCCGTGCCTCGGCCTGTGCGAGCGCGCGCCGGCCGCGTTCCTCCAGTCGGCCGGTGAGGATGCGCGCGACGTCACGCTCGCACCCCTCGGGCAGGAGCACGTCGCGGGGTTCCTCGCGGGAAGCGTGTGGGCGCACATGCCGGTCCCCGGCACCTCGGCGCCGCAGACGACGGACCCCGCGGCCCGCGAGACGCTCCGGCTCCTCCGTCGGGTGGGCGTGGTGGATCCTTCCTCGCTCGACGACTACCGCGCCCACGGCGGGTACGAGGCGCTCCGGCGGGCGGTCGAGCTCGGACCCGAGGGCGTGATCCGAGAGCTGAAGGACTCGAAGCTCCTCGGCCGCGGCGGAGCCGCGTTCCCGACCGGGCTCAAGTGGGAGCTCGTCGCGAAGCAGCCGGTCCGGCCGCACGTGTTCGTCTGCAACGCGGACGAGTCCGAGCCCGGGACCTTCAAGGATCGCGTCGTCATGGAGTCCGATCCGTTCTCCGTGATCGAAGCCCTCACGATCGCGGGGTACACGACCGGCTCGGACGTGGGCTACCTGTACGTGCGCGGCGAGTACCCGCAGGCGTTCGCCGCCCTCGAGAACGCCGTTCGGGCCGCGCGCGATCGCGGGCACCTCGGCGGCGACGTGATGGGTGCGGGATTCGCGTTCGACGTCGAGATCCGGCGCGGCGCCGGTGCGTACATCTGCGGTGAGGAGACCGCGCTGTTCAACTCGATCGAAGGCCTGCGCGGCGAGCCGCGCAACAAGCCGCCGTTCCCGGTCGAGCGCGGCCTGTTCGGCCGGCCGACCGGCATCAACAACGTCGAGACGCTCGTGAACGTGCTCGAGGTGCTCCGCGTCGGTGGGCCCGCCTACGCGCAGCTCGGCACGCCGGACTCCACGGGCACGCGGTTGTTCTGCCTCTCGGGCGACGTCGAGCGCCCCGGCGTGTACGAGATCGCGAGCGGCTCCACCCTCCGCGAGCTGCTCGCGCTCGCGGGCGGCGTCCACGACGGGAGGCCGATCAAGGCGGTCCTGCTCGGCGGCGCGGCCGGCGGGTTCGTGGGGCCCGAGGATCTCGACCTGCCGCTGTCGTTCGAGGGCGCGCGCGAGGCCGGCGTCACCCTCGGCTCCGGCGTCGTGATGGTCTTCGACGAGGATGCGGACCTCGTCGACACGGTGGTGCGGATCGCCGCGTTCTTCCGCGATGAGTCGTGCGGGCAGTGCGTGCCGTGCCGCGTCGGCACCGTTCGTCAGGAGGAAGCGCTGCACCGGCTGGTCTCGGGCAGGACGATCGGATCGGCCGCCGACGAGCTCGCGCTGCTCGGCGAGATCGCGCAGGTGATGCGCGATGCCTCGATCTGCGGTCTCGGCCAGACCGCGGCGAGCGCCGTGCAGTCGGCGATCTCGCGACTGGGGGTGCTGTCGTGAAGGTGCCGATCGCGCCGCCGAGGCGGCTCGTCGACGTGGAGATCGACGGCACGGCGGTCCGCGTGCCCGAGGGCTCGACGATCCTCGACGCCTGCCGTGCCGAGGGCGTCGACACGCCGACGCTCTGTTACGCGGAGAACCTCAGGCCTGTGAACGCGTGCCGCGTCTGCGTCGTCGAGCTCGAGGGCTCGCGCGTGCTGGTGCCCGCGTGCTCGCGGAAGGCCGAGCCGGGCATGCAGGTCCGGACCGCCACGGAGCGCGTGCGGCATTCGCGTCGCCTCGTGCTCGAGTTCCTCGCCTCGAGCGTGGACATGAGCCTCGCCAGCGCCGACGTGCATCGGTGGCAGGACGAGTACGCCGCCCACCCCGAGCGCTTCGGAGCGGTGATGGAGCCCCTCGAGGCCGGCGAGCGAGACGCCCGCGAGCCGGGCCATCACCACGAGCCGGATCCCGCCGCGGCCCAGACCGTCCACCAGCCGGTGAAGGTCGACAACGAGCTGTACGTGCGGGACTACTCGAGGTGCGTGCTCTGCTACAAGTGCGTCGAGGCATGCGGCGAGGACGCGCAGAACACGTTCGCGATCGCGGTGGCCGGCCGGGGGTTCGACGCGCGCATCTCGACCGAGTTCGCGGTCGACCTGCCCGGATCGGCCTGCGTGTACTGCGGCAACTGCATCGGCGTGTGCCCGACGGGCGCGCTGATGTTCAAGAGCGAGCACGACCTTCGTGCGGCTGGCGTCTGGGACGAGTCCCGCCAGACGATGACGACGACGATCTGCCCGTACTGCGGTGTGGGGTGCAACCTCGAGCTCCACGTGCAGGGCGACGAGATCGTGAAGGTGACCTCGCCGCTCGACCACGACGTCACGAACGGGCACCTATGTATCAAGGGCCGATTCGGCTTCGAGTTCGCGCAGGCGCGCGCGCCGGAGGCTCCCGACGGCCCTTGAAGCCGAGCGGGTCACGGGGATCGTCCTCGCGGGCGGGCGATCGTCGCGCTTCGGCAGCGACAAGCTGGCCGAGCCCTACCGCGGTGCCCCGATCCTCCACCACACCCTCCGGCGCCTGGCCGAGCTCTGCGACGAGGTGATCGTGGTGCTCGCCCCCGGGGCTCCCGAGCCCGAGCTCCCGCTCGGCGTCGTCGTCCGGTTCGCGCGGGACGCGGTCGAGGGGCAGGGGCCGCTCGCGGGCGCGTCGGCAGGTCTGGCGGCGAGCCGGCCGGGACTCGCGGTCCTCGCCGGCGGCGACATGCCCGAGCTCTCGGTAGCGGTGATGCTCGAGATGCTCCGCGTCGCGCGCGCGGCCGGAGCCGAGGGCGTCGCGCTCCGGGACGGCGATCGCTTCCGGCCGCTGCCCTCGATCGTCCGCGTCGAGCGCGCGACCGAGCTCGTTGATGGGCTGCTGCATGCGGGACACCGGCGGTTGCGTGACCTGCTCGAGGCGATGCGGATCGCGGTGATCGACGAGGCCACGTGGAGCGCGCTCGACCCCGAGCGGCGGACGCTGTTCGATGTCGACGAGCCGGGCGATCTGGGGTCCTGAGGGGGAGCGGTCCGCGGTAGGCTCCGACTGATGCCGCATCCGCTCGTGCAGATCGGGGACGTGGAGGTCGTTCCGCTCTGCGACGGCTGGGCGCCGCTCCCGCTCGCGGACGAGGCCCCCGGGCAGCAGGTCGACTGGGACGCCGAGCGCGCCGCGTTCCCGTGGGCGTTCGAGGGCTCGGACGCCTGGCAGTGGCACGTGCACGCGTTCCTGCTCCGAACGGCCTCGGGGCTCGTGCTCGTCGACGCGGGCATCGGACACCTCGGGCGGCCGCCGTACGACGTCACAGCGCGTCTCGAGCAGGAGCTGGCGGAGGTCGGCGCGGATCCGGAGGACGTGCGGCACGTCGTCCACACCCACCTGCACGCCGATCACGCGGGCGGCGCGTGCCGCCCGGACGGCGAGGCCCGGTTCCCGAACGCGGTGCACCACGTGCACCCCGCCGACTGGCTCTTCTTCTCGCACGCCGACGACGACCAGGACTTCAGCGGATGGGACGCGATGCTGATCCTCGAAGACGCGGGGATGCTCGACCTCTCGCCCGAAGATCGCGAGGTCGTCCCGGGCGTTCGCGTCGTCCACACGCCGGGGCATACCCCGGGACATCGGAGCGCGATCCTGAGCGATGGGCCGTTCACGATGCTGTTCACGGGGGACCTGCTCCACCTCCCCGTCCAGGTCGCGCACCCCGAGTGGGCGTCGAACCACGACGAGGACCCGGAGGAGGCCTCGGCCTCACGGGTCGACCTCCTCGCCCGGGCTCACGACGAGCGGTGGGGCGTCGCGGTGAGCCACTTCGCCCGGCCGTTCGGCGGCGTGCTCGCCGACGGGCAGGGGCAGCGCTGGGGCTCCGCCTGACCCGCGTGCCGCGGAAGGCCTCCGAAGGGTAGGCTTCGGGACGAAGAGCGGGGCCGCCCGGCCTTCCCGCGCATCACACCCTTCCGCGAAAGGACCAAGCCATGCCGCGTCGTGTCCTGATCATGGGAGCCGCGGGTCGCGACTTCCACAACTTCAACGTCGCGTACCGAGGCGACCAGCGGTACGAGGTCGTGGCGTTCACCGCCACGCAGATCCCCTTCATCAACGACCGCACGTACCCCGCGTCCCTTGCCGGCGAGCGCTATCCGACGGGCATCCAGATCCACGATGAGAGCGAGCTCACCGCGCTGATCCACGACCTGAAGGTCGACGACGTCGTCTTCAGCTACTCGGACGTGAGCCACGAGTACGTGATGCACAAGGGGAGCGAGGCCCTCGCGGCCGGTGCGA
The DNA here is from genome assembly GCA_050259555.1 of Solirubrobacterales bacterium. Taxonomy (GTDB): domain Bacteria; phylum Actinomycetota; class UBA4738; order UBA4738; family HRBIN12; genus HRBIN12. The sequence goes on along the minus strand of JBLNAW010000177.1, from coordinate 4,027 downwards.
ACTTCATGCTGCTCGGGCCGAACGAGACGATGCTGAAGGCCACGGTCCCGGTCGTCTCGGTGTGCGCGGTGCGCACGGGCGCGGGGAAGAGCCAGACCACGCGCGCGATCGCGCAGACGCTGAAGGACGCGGGGAAGCGGGTCGTCGCGGTCCGCCACCCGATGCCGTACGGGGACCTGGAGGCGCAGCGCGTGCAGCGGTACGCGACCCTGGAGGACCTCGACCGCTACGACACGACGATCGAGGAGCGCGAGGAGTACGAGCCGCACATCACGACCGGAACGATCATCTACGCGGGCGTGGACTACGGCGACATCCTCGAGCAGGCGCAGGCCGAGTGCGACGTCCTCATCTGGGACGGTGGCAACAACGACCTGCCGTTCTACGAGCCGACCGTGCACATCGTGGTCGCCGACCCGCTCCGAGCCGGTCACGAGACGAGCTACCACCCGGGCGAGGCGAACCTGCGGATGGCGGACGTCATCGTGATCAACAAGATGGACTCGGCGTCGATCGAGCAGGTGAACGCGCTCATGCAGACGATCCATCGCCTGAACCCGAAGGCGACGCTCGTGAAGGCGAACAGCAGGGTGACCGTCGACGACCCGAGCGCGATCACCGGCAAGCGCGTGCTCGTGGTCGAGGACGGTCCGACGCTCACCCACGGCGAGATGAAATTCGGCGCCGGCGTGGTCGCGGCGCGCGCCCACGGCGCGGCCGAGATCGTCGACCCGCGCCCGTGGGCGATCGGCACGATCGACGAGACCTTCCGCAAGTACGACGTCGGCCCGGTGCTGCCGGCGATGGGCTACTCGGACGGACAGCTCGAGGAGATGGAGAAGATCATCGACGCCGCCGAGGCCGATGTCGTGGTCATCGGTACGCCGATCGACCTGCGGCATGTGATCGACATCCGCAAGCCCGCCGTGCGTGTCCAATACGACCTCGAGGTCCTGCCGGAGTCCCCCTCGCTCACCGACGTGCTCGCTCCGGTCCTCTAGGGTCCCGGGCGGGAGGGGAGGGTTCCCCCAGATGGAACGGGTCGTCATCGCGCTCGGCGGGAACGCCTTGCTCCGCAGAGGCGAAGAGGATTCGTACCAGAACATGTTCGCCTCGGCCCGCGGCGCGGCGGAGAAGATCGCCGACATCGCGGCCGCGGGCTGGGAGGTCGTCGTCACCCACGGCAACGGGCCGCAGGTCGGCAGGATCTTGCTCCAGCAAGAGGCCGCGGTCGGTTACGTGCACCCGATGCCGCTCGACGTCTGCGGCGCCGAGAGCCAGGGGCAGATCGGCTACCTGCTCCAGGTCACGATCGGCGACGTCTTCTTCGAACGGGGGATGGAGCGGCCGGTCGCGACCGTGCTGTCGCTCACGCGCGTCCGGCCGGACGATCCGGCGTTCCAGGATCCGACGAAGCCGATCGGCCCCTTCTACGAGGAGGAGGAGGCGAAGAAGCTCGCCGCCGAGCGCGGGTACGTGATGAAGCCGGACGCGCACGGCGGCTGGCGCAGGGTCGTGCCCTCGCCGGACCCCTACTCGATCGTCGAGGCCCCGGTGATCCGCCGGCTCGTCGCCGACGGCGTCATCGTCATCGCGTCCGGTGGCGGGGGGGTGCCGGTGATCGACGACGGTCCGCGTCTCACGCCGAAGGAGGGCGTCGTGGACAAGGACCTCGCGGCGGCCATCCTCGCACGCGACGTGGAGGCGCCGACCCTCCTCATCCTCACGGACGTCGAGTACGTCCAACGGGGGTTCGGCACCGACCACGCCCAGCCGATCGAGCGCATGGCGGTGACCGAGGCGCGAGGCCTCCTCGAGGCCGGCGAGTTCGGCGAGGGCTCGATGGGTCCGAAGATCGAGGCCGCCGTTCGGTTCGTCGAGGCCGGCGGCCGCCGAGCCGTCATCGGCGATCTCGAGCACGCTCCCGAAGCGCTCGACGGCCGGACCGGCACGACCATCGTCGTCGCCTAGTTCCGCCGCGAGAGCGCGAGGCTTACGCTGAGCCCCGTGCGGGTGCGCGTCGTCGTCTACAACGTCCGAGGGTTCCGCGACGGACTCGACCGGGTGGCCGCCGTCCTCCGCCACTTCGAGCCAGACCTGGTGCTGCTGAACGAGACCGGATCGCGGCGCTCGCTCCGGCGGCTCGCCAAAACGCTGGGGTTGGAGGCTGCTCGCGACCCGTGGTCGCCCTTCCGGCGACGGATCAAGAACGCGGTCCTGACCCGGCCGCCGTGGCGGATCGTCGAGCATCGGCTCCACCGGTTCGACGACGTCCGGAAGGCGCTGTACCCGAGGGGAGCGCTCATCGCGCAGGCCGGTCGCGCAGGGCGGAGGATCTGGGTCCACGCGATCCACCTCGGGCTCCACCCGCTCGAGCGCCTCCACGCGGCACAGGAACTCGCCGACCTCGCGCGAGGGCTCGACGGCCCGGTGCTGATCGGCGGGGACTGCAACGAGACGCCGGATGGGCGAGCGATGACGTTCCTCGGTGAGCGGTTCTGGGACGCCTGGCTCCTCGGCGGCGACGTCACCGGGGAGACCTTCCCGGCGACCGATCCGACGGCGCGCATCGACTACCTGTTCGTCTCCCAGGAGTGGAAGGTCGAGCGCGCGCTCGTCCCCTCGGTCATGCCCGAGGCTCGGATCGCGAGCGACCATCTCCCGCTCGTCGCCGAGCTCCGCCTCGCCGACGCCGAGGAGCCCGGTGCCGGGTAGGCTGGACCCGACCGTCCGCGACCCGAGGAGACGCCGATGCTGAACCCGGAGTTGGAGACCGCCCTCAACGCGCAACTCGGCGGCGAGCTGTACTCGAGCCACCTCTACCTGTCGATGTCGGCGTACAGCGAGTCCGTGAACATGCCGGGCGCCGCCCACTGGTTCCGGATGCAGGCCGACGAGGAGCGCACCCACGCGCTGAAGTTCCTCGACCACATCGTGGACCGCGGCGGTCGCGTCAGCCTCGGCACGATCGACGCGCCGCCGACGGGGTTCACGTCACTCCTCGACGCATTCGAACAGGCCCTGCAGGCCGAGCGGAACGTGAGCGCGGCGATCGATCGCCTCTCGGCGATGGCGGTCGAGCAGGCCGACTTCGCGGCGCAGGCGTTCCTCCAGTGGTTCGTGACCGAGCAGGTCGAGGAGGAGAAGCAGGCCGACGAGATCGTCCAGACCCTCCGTGCGGTCGGAGACGACCCGGCGACCCTCTTCATGGTCGATCGCGAGCTCGGCGCTCGGCAGCCCGAGGCCGCGGGGGCCTAGAGCGGCTCCGGCGAGAGCGTTCGGAGGAAGTCGAGGATCCGCGCCTGCGCCATCGCCGCGTCGTGATCGAGACTGATCACGTGGTAGGAGCTCGGGCACTCGACGAGCTCCTTGCGTGAGGAACCGAGCGCCTCGAACACGCGCTGAGGGTTCGAGCGCGGGATCGTGTGATCGGCGCCCGGTCGGAACACGATGGCAGGCGCCGTGACGTTCGGCAGGTCCGCCCGGGCGATCTTCAGGAACGCGGCCATCGTCACGAGCGCGGGGACGGGCACCTCCGGGTAGGCGAGCTCGGTGACGCCGGGTCTGGCGATGTCGTCCCCGACCGCCTTCGAGCGGCGCTTCACGAGCCGCGCCACGGGCAGGATCAGGAGACGCGTGTCGAACAGGTACGGGCTGAGGAGGGCGAGGCCGTCCACCTCGGACGGGCGCTCGGCCGCGAGGTGCACGGCGAGGGCCGCCCCGAACGACTGCGCGAGGACGAGCAGGCGCGAGCATCGAGCGCGGAGGTCGGCGAACGCGTTGTCGACCGTGGCGACCCACTCGGGCCAGGTGCGGGTGGCGAAGTCCCGCAGGTTGGTGCCGTGGCCGGGGAGGCGCACGCCGAGGACCGAGATGCCCTGCTCGGCGAACCACGCGCCCATCGGCCGCAGGGAGGCGGGGGAGCCGGAGAAGCCGTGGACCATGAGGACGCCGTCGTCCCCGCCGTCGTGCCGGAACGGCTCCGCCCCGGGGACGATCGCCTCGATCACCGAGCGGTCAGCGGGCG
>JBLNAW010000176.1:0-2514 GCA_050259555.1 Solirubrobacterales bacterium | reverse complement strand
GAGCTCGAGGATCGTGATGTCGAAGGTGCCGCCGCCGAGGTCGTAGACCGCGACCTTCTCGGACCCGGTCGCCTTCTGCTTGTCGATGCCGTAGGCGAGGGCCGCCGCCGTCGGCTCGTTGATGATGCGCAGGACGTTCAGGCCCGCGATGCGGCCGGCGTCCTTGGTGGCCTGGCGCTGGGCGTCGTTGAAGTACGCGGGGCAGGTGACGATCGCCTCGGTCACCGGCTCGCCGAGGTAGTCCTCGGCGGTCTGCTTCATCTTCGCGAGGATCATCGCGGAGACCTCGGACGGCGAGTACTTCTTGCCGCCGGTCTCCACCCACGCGTCGGCGTTGTCCGCCGCGACGATGCGGTAGGCGACGAGCCCCACCGAGCGCTTCACCTCGCGGTCGTCGAACTTGCGGCCGATGAGCCGCTTCACCACGTAGATCGTGGACTCCGGGTTGGTGATCGCCTGCCGCTTCGCGATCTGCCCGACCAGGCGCTCCCCCCCCTCGGTGAAGGCGACCATCGACGGGGTGGTGCGCGAGCCCTCGCTGTTCGGGATCACGACCGCCTCGCCGCCCTCCATGACGGAGACGCAGCTGTTCGTCGTCCCGAGGTCGATGCCGATGACCTTCCCCATCGTTTCCCCCACTACGTCTACGTCTTACGTCTCCGTCGGCGTCGCCGGATCTGCCGGCGGAGCCGCCGGCGGCTCCACGGCGACGCCCACCATCGCCGGGCGCACGAGCCGGTCGTTCAGCTTGAACCCGCGGGCGTGCTCGACCACCACCGTCCCGGGCGGCTGGTCCTTCGTCGGGACCTGCATCAGCGCCTCGTGGAACGCCGGATCGAACTGCTCGCCCATCGCGGTGAACCCCACCACGCCGTGGCGCGCGAGGGTCCGCTCGAGCGTCGCGCGCACGAGCTTCACGCCCTCGCTGAGCGGATCGTCGGCGGGCGCCGCGGCGAGGGCCCGGTCGAGCCCGTCCACGACCGGCAGCAGATCCTTGAGGAGCTTCTCGGCCCCGAACTTCTGGACCTCCTCCCGCTCCTTCGCCGCGCGCTTCTTGTAGTTCTCGAGGTCGGCGGCGACGCGCAGGCAGCGATCGTGCTCGGCCTTGAGCTTCTCCTGCGTCTCGCGGCCGAGGGTCTGCGACAGGTCGAGCTCGGCCTCGAGCCGCTTCACCTGGGCGGCGAGGCCGTCGCCGTCTCCGGCGGGGGCGGGCTCGACCTCGATCGCGGGCGCGTCGGCGTCGCCGGCCGAACCGGCGTCGGCGTCGGACGGGGCCTCGCCGCGGGCGATCTTCTCGACGGAGCGCAGCGCTTCCTGCACCGCGTCGTTCGGGATGTCGGCCTGGAAGCCGCCCTTGTTCTTCGGCTCGGACATGCGGAGTCGCGCGGGCGAGCAGATCGCCGCGCGGGTCACCATCTTGGCACGCGCCGCCGGGGCGGACAAGCGGCCGCGATGGCTGAATTTTATCCGTCCGAGAGGGCGGACAGCGCGCGAGAAATGTGCCGCGCGGTCAGGTCCACGAGGGGGATCACCCTGGCGTAGTTCATCCGCGTCGGACCCACCACCGCGAGGGTCCCGAGCACCTTGTCCCCCCGTCCGTACGGGGCCGCGACGACCGAGACGTCCGGGACCGCCGCGAACTCGCTCTCCGCGCCGATGAAGATCTGGACCTCCTGCGAGGTGAGCACCCGGTCGAGCACCCGCAGGATGCGGTCCTTCTCGGCGAAGGCCTTGAGGAGCGCCCGCGCCTTCTGCACGTCCGCGAACTCCGGGGCGTCGAGGAAGCTCTCCTCGCCGTGCGCGAGGACCCGCTCGCCCTCCGGCTCGCTCGCGAAGCTCTGCTCGGCGAGGGCGAGGGCCTTCTCGAGCAGGTCGCGCAGCGCGCTCTGATCGGCGCGCATGTCGGACAGGATGAGCTCGCGTAGGACCGGCATCGACGCGGCGGTCTGGATGGCGTGGAGCTTCTCGTTCAGGTAGTTCGCCGCGCGCTCGAGCTCGCCGGGCTCCATCGGGAACTCCAGCTGGACGAGCTTGTTCGTGACGATCCCGGCCTCCGACACGAACACCACGATCACCCGGTTCTCGCGCAGCCGGACGAACTCGAGCTGCCGGACCGGGTCGGTCCTGGGCCGCGGGGTCGTCACGACGCCGGCGTGGTGGGACATCTCGTGGAGCAGGTCGGCCGTGCCGTCGAGGAGCGCGGCGATGTCGCTGGGGGCCGCCGTGTGCCGCTCGATCCGCTCGCGCTCCTGCGCCGACGGCGGCCGCACCTGGAGGAGCGAGTCGACGAAGAGCCGGTAGCCGCGCTCGGTGGGGATCCGCCCGGACGAGGTGTGGGGCTTCTCGAGGAACCCGAGCTCCTCGAGGTCCGACATCACGCTGCGGATCGTCGCCGGCGAGCAGTCGAGGTCGTGGCGGGCGAGCAGCGGCTGGCTCGCGACCGGCTCGCCGGTCTGGATGTAGTCGGTCACGAGCGCGCGGAGGATCTCGCGCTCGCGCCTGTCCAGCTCACCA
>JBLNAW010000175.1:0-17112 GCA_050259555.1 Solirubrobacterales bacterium | reverse complement strand
TCATCGAGCAGCGCCTTCGCGCGGTCCCACTGGGGACCTTCCTCGACGATCGTCGCGGTGCCCCGGATCTGAACCTGGCGGTTCAGGTTCCAGTCCTCGATGTAGTCGTCGAAGATCAGGGCGCAACGAGCGTCGGCCCGCAGGTGTCGGACCTTCGCGGTCGGGTCACTCGCGAAGACCAGGGTGTCGCCGTCGAGCACCGGGCACACGGGCACCACGTGCGGTGCCCCGTCCGGGTCGCGGGTGGCGAACCTTCCCACCCGCTCCCACCGGACGAACGACGCCTCGGCCTCGGTGAGCTTGGACCTCATCCGTCGGCCGGCTGCTGCTCCACCATCCCGTGGATCGCCTCGACGATGTCGGCGTTCGCGAGCGTCGTGACGTCTCCGAGCGGGCGGCCCTGCGCGACGTCCCGAAGGAGCCGACGCATGATCTTGCCCGAGCGGGTCTTCGGAAGGTCGGTCGTGAAGATGATCCCGTGCGGCCGCGCGATCTTGCCGATCTTCTCGCCGACGTGCGCTCGCAGCTCCTTCGCGACCGTGTCGTCGCCGACGATGCCCTGCTTGAGGGTGACGAACGCGACGATGGCCTCGCCGATCACCTCGTCGGGTCTCGATACGACCGCGGCCTCGGCGACCTTCGGATTGTCCACGAGCGCGCTCTCGATCTCGAACGTGGAGAGCCGGTGCCCGGCGACGTTCATCACGTCGTCGATCCGGCCGAGGAGCCAGAAGTAGCCGTCCTCATCACGCCGGGCGCCGTCCCCGGCCACGTAGACCTCGGGGCCGAACTGCGCGAAATACGTGTTCGCGTAGCGTTCGGGGTCCCGCCAGATCGTGCGGGCGATCGCGGGCCAGGGGTGCTTCAGCACGAGGTACCCACCGCCCCCGAGCGGAACGGAGTTGCCGGTCTCGTCGTACACGTCGGCCTGCACCCCCGGGAACGGGAACGTGGCGGAGCCCGGCTTCGTCTTCGTGATGCCGGGGAGCGGCGTGATGAGGATCGCTCCGGTCTCGGTCTGCCACCACGTGTCGACGATCGGACAGCGCTCGCCGCCGATCACGGTGTGGTACCAGATCCACGCCTCCGGGTTGATCGGCTCACCCACCGAGCCGAGGAGCCGCAGCGACGAGAGGTCGTGCTTCTCGACGTGCTCGGTGCCCCAGCGCATGAACGCGCGGATCGCCGTGGGAGCCGTGTAGAGGATGGACACCTTGTAGTTCTCGATGAGCTGCCACCAGCGGTCCTTGTCGGGCCAGTCGGGGGCGCCCTCGTACATCACGCTCGTCGTGTGGTTCGCGAGGGGTGCGTAGACGATGTACGAGTGCCCGGTAACCCAGCCGATGTCGGCCGAGCACCAGAACACGTCGTCGTCGTGGATGTCGAAGATCATCCGGTGGCTCGCGGCGACCTGCGTGAGGTAGCCGCCCGTCGTGTGGACGATGCCCTTCGGCTTGCCGGTCGTCCCGCTCGTGTAGAGCATGAAGAGCGGGTCCTCGGCGTCCATCTCCTCTGGCGGGCAGTCGGGGGACTGCTCGGCGATCAGGTCGTGGTACCAGTGGTCGCGACCCACCGTGAACGGGTGGTCGCCGCCCGTGCGCTGCACGGTGATGACGTGCTCGATCGACGGGCAGTCGACGAGTGCCTCGTCCGCCGACGCCTTCAGTCCCACGACCGAGCCTCGCCGATAGCCGCCGTCCTGCGTGATCAGGAGCTTCGCCTCGGCGTCGAGGATCCGATCCCGCAGGGAGTCGGCCGAGAAACCGCCGAACACCACCGAGTGGATCGCACCGATGCGGGCGCACGCGAGCATGGCCACCGGCAGTTCGGGGATCATCCCGAGGTAGATCGCGACCCGGTCGCCCTTGGCGACGCCGAGCGCCTTCAGCCCGTTCGCGAAGCGCCCGACCTCGTCGAGGAGCTGCGCGTACGTGATGGTGCGCTGCTCCCCGGGCTCGCCCTCGAAGTGATAGGCGACCTTGTCGCCGCCCCCCGCCTCGACGTGGCGGTCCAGGCAGTTGTACGAGGCGTTCAGCTTCCCTCCCTCGAACCACTTCACCGTGGGAGGTGTCCAGTTCATGACGGTGTCCCACTTCTTGAACCAGCTCAGTCCCTCGGCCTGCTCGGCCCAGAACCCCTCGAAGTCGGCGTCGGCGCGCTCGTAGACGCCACGGTCCTTGACGATGGCGTTGGCCGTGAAGTCGGCCGGAGGCTCGAAGACGCGGTGCTCGCTGAGGAGTGCGGAGATGTCCTGTCGGGGCTCTGCCATGGTCGATCCTCCGTCTGGCGGTGGTGGACGCCATCGTATCGGCCGCCGAGACCCGAGGACGAGCCCGCGGCAGGCCGTCCGGATGCCGTCCGAGGGGCCGATGGGCCCGTGGTCCTGGGGGTGCTTGCATCCGTGCCTGGGAGGGGCCAGCATCGTGCGTACGAGGCCGCCATGGGGCGGCCTCGAAGGTCGTCGGGGGAAGGAGGGCCGTCGTGGCCATGTACGAGGCCTACTGCGTGAAGTGCCGCGCGAAGCGTGAGTTCGAGGGCACCATCGTCGAGCTGAAGAACGGCCGGAAGGCCGCCCAGGGCATCTGCCCCGTGTGCGGCACGAAGGTCATGCGGATCCTCGGCAAGTCCGCGTAGGGGAAGCACCACCCCGGCCGGCCGGGCCTCGCGCCCGGCCCCCGGACCCCTCAGCCGAGGCGTGAGAGCAGCTGCTCGGCCGTGAACACCGTCGCCCCGTTGCTTCGCTGATGGCGGGCGACGAGGTCGGCGACCGTCGTCTCCTCGAAGACCCGCTGGATCGCCCGGGCGACGTCTCCCCAGAAGCCCTGGAGACCGCACTGCGAGTCCGCGAAGCACGTGTGGTCCGACGGCTCCAGGCAGAACATCGGGAACAGTTGGCCCTCGATCGCGTCCGCGATATCGGCCACCTTGATGTCCTGCGGGTCCTTCGCGATCCGGCAGCCCCCGCCTGCGCCACGGAAGCTCTCGACGAGGCCGGCCTTGTGGAGGGCTCCGAGCTGCTGTTCGAGGAACCGCAACGGGATCTGCTGTGCCTGGGCGATCTCGCGCGCCGGCACGAGCCCACCGTCCTCGCGGTGCGCGGACAGCTCGATCATCGCGCGCATCGCGTACTCGAGCTTCTGCGAGATCTTGAGCACGGTCGCCTCCCTCGTTGGCCAATGTAGGGTCGGGGTATGGAGGTGTCAACGCGCGCCCAGCCCCTCAACGAGGGCCTGAAGGTCCTGTACACGGACCTGGACGGGACCCTGCTCGGCCCCGGCGGATCGCTGTTCTCGGCGGAGGACGGCGGCCCGTCGGGCGAGGCGGCGGCTGCGCTCCTCGCGCTCCAGCAGGCCGGGGTCGAGCTCGTCCTCATGTCGGGGCGCACGCGCCGAGGGCTCCATGAGGCCGCCCGGGTACTGGGCGCCTCGGCCTACATCGCCGAGCTCGGTGCGATCCTCGTCCTCGACGGGGACGAGGTGATGCTGGAGCAGGGGGAGTTCGCGGGACCGGGCAGGGTCGTGGACGCGCTCGCGAGCTCGGGCGTGGCGGGCCTGCTGCTCGAGCGGTTCCCCGGTCGCCTGGAAGCCGTCGCTCCCTGGACGGAGGTCTCCGCGATGTTCCAGGGGTTCGTGGACGTCGGCGAGGTGATGGCGGTCCTCGGCGAGGCGGGCTTCGGGTGGCTCGCGTTCCACGACAACGGCCGGCTCCGGCGCAGGCTCCCCGAGCTCGACGTGTCCGAGGTCCACGCCTACCACCTGCTCCCGAAGGGCGTCTCGAAGGCGACGGCCGTGCGTCGTCACCGCGAGATCCGTGGCGTCGCGCGTGAGACGACCGTCGCGGTCGGCGACTCGATCGCGGATCTCGCGGTCGCCGAAGAGGTGGGCCGGTTCTTCCTGGTCGCGAACGGGCGGGACGCGATCGGGAACGCTCCGTTGCCGCCGAACGCTCACGTGACCGAGCGTGCGCACGGCGACGGGTTCGCGGAGGCCGTCCGCTCGGTGCTCGGCCGATAGACTCCGGGGGTGCTCGCCACCGTCCCCGTTCCTGCCAAGCGCGTCCAGGACTACGTGCAAGCAGCCGGCGCCGATGCGGTCGAGCGCCTGCGGGAGGCCGCTCGTCCGCTCGAGGGCGCTCGCCTCCTCCACCTGAACAGCACCGCGTTCGGCGGGGGCGTCGCCGAGCTCCTGTTCACGCAGGTCGCCCTGCTCAACGACCTCGGTGTCGAGACGACATGGGCCGTGCTCGAGGGCTCGGACGAGTACTTCGCCGTCACGAAGGCCGTCCACAACGCCCTTCAGGGCGCGCCGATCGAGTGGACACCCTCCATGGCCGCCACGTACTGGGATCGCATCGTGGCGAACGCAGGCGAACTGCCCGACGATTACGACTACTACCTGATCCACGACCCACAACCTGCGGCCGTGATCCGCGTGCTCGAGGAGGAAGGGCGGCGCCGCGGCCGATGGCTGTGGAGATGTCACATCGACCTGTCGACGCCCCATCCCGCCGTGTGGGAGTTCTTCGAGCCGATCGTGAACCGCTACGACGCGGCCATCTTCACGATGCAGGACTTCGTGCAGCCGGGGGTCACGGGGCCCGAGCTCGCGTTCATCCCACCCTCGATCGACCCGCTCTCGGTCAAGAACCGGCCCGTGAGCGAAGACACGATGGGCGAGGTCCTCGCCGCGTACGGGGTCGACCCCGCGCGCCCGATCATCAGCCAGGTCTCGCGCTTCGACCCATGGAAGGATCCGCTCGGCGTGATCGACGCCTATCGGATCGCCAAGCGCGAGTTCCCCGACCTCCAGCTGATCATGGCCGGTTCCCTCGCGAGCGACGATCCTGAGGGGATGCAGTACCTGGACCTCACCGAGGACCACCGCGAGGGCGACCCCGACATCCACCTCCTCACGAACCTGCAGGGCGTGGGCGACCTGGAGATCAGCGCGTTCCAACAGGCTTCCAGCGTGGTCATCCAGAAGTCGACCCGCGAGGGGTTCGGTCTCGTCGTGGCCGAGGCGATGTGGAAGCGCAAGCCCGTCGTCGGCGGCAACGTGGGCGGTATCCGGCTGCAGATCGTGGACGGGGAGAACGGCTTCTTGGTCGAGAGCGTCGAGTCGTGCGCGGCCAGGATCTGCGAGCTGCTGCACGACCCCGGCCTGCGCGAGCACATGGGTGACGCCGCCCATGGAAGGGTCCGCGATCGGTTCCTCTCGCTCCGCGAGGTCGAGGACGACCTCCGCCTGGCGGCTCGGGTGACGTGAGCCTGCTCGACGCCCCCCTCGTCGTGGCCTCCAATCGTGGGCCGGTCACGTTCGAGCGGGACGAGACGGGAGCGCTCGAGGCCAGACGCGGCGCCGGTGGGCTGGTGACGGCGCTCCTCGGAGCGATGCAGCAGGTTGGCGGCCTGTGGATCGCCGCGGCGAACTCGGACGCCGATCGCGAGCTGGCCGCGGGCCCGGACGGAGGGCTCGTCGACATGGCGCCGTTCGGCGGCGACTACCGGGTCCGGTTGATCGACGTCGAGCCTGAGCGCTACGACGCCTACTACAACCGCATCTCGAACGGCATCCTGTGGTTCGCGAACCACTACCTGTGGGACACCGTCCACCAACCGGTGTTCGACGACGAGACCGAGCAGGCCTGGCACGAGTACGTGGCGGTGAACCGGCAGTTCGCCGAGGCGCTGGCGGAGGAAGCCGACCGCTCGCCCGAGCCGCCGGCGTTCCTGATCCAGGACTACCACCTCGCGCTCGTGCCGCGCCTCCTGCGCGAGCTCCGACCCGACGCGTTCATCGCGCACTTCTCGCACACGTCGTTCGCGGGTCTCACGTACCTGCGGATCCTCCCCGGCCGGATCCGCGAGGGGATGCTCCGCGGCATGCTCGGCGCCGACGTCCTCGGGTTCCACTCCCAGCTGTGGGCCGAGAACTTCCTGATGTCGGCGCGCTCGCTCCCGGGCGTCCGGGCGGACCTCGCGCGCTCGAGGCTGTCGGTCGACGGACGGGTGGTCACGGTGCGCATCCACCCGATCTCGATCGACGCCGCTGGCCTACGCGAGTCCGCGGCCGCCCCGGACGTCGCGGCGCTCCGACGAGAGCTGAACCGCTGGCGGGGCGACGCTCGGCTGATCCTGCGCGTCGACCGGCTCGAGCTGTCGAAGAACATCGTGCGCGGCTTCCAGGCGTACGCCCTGTTCCTTCGTGCGCATCCCGAGTGGCGGCGGCGTGTCCGCTTCCTCGCGCTCCTTTCCCCCTCGCGGATGGACCTGCCCGAGTACCGCACCTACGGCGAGGAGTGCGTCGCGGAGGCCGAGCTCGTCAACCGCGAGTTCGGCGACGAGGAGTGGCAACCCGTCGAGGTGCGCGTCAAGGACGATTACCTGGGTGCGGTCGCCGCGTACGGGATCTCCGACGTCCTGCTCGTGAACCCGATCTACGACGGGATGAACCTCGTCGCGATGGAGGGGCCGCTCCTGAACCGGCGCGGGGGGGTGCTCGTCCTGTCGAGGAACGCGGGCGCCTACTGGCGCCTCGGCAAGCACGCGATCGCCGTGAACCCCTTCGACCTGCGCGAGACGGCCGAGGCGCTCTTCCGCGCCCTCGAGATGCCGCGCGAGGAGCGTGTGCGTCGCGCTCGCGGGCTCTCGCGCCTGGTCTGGTCGAACCCGCCCGAGCGGTGGGTACGCACGCAGCTCGAGGATCTCGATCGCGCGAGGATCCGCCGCCGGGTCGGCTAGGAGAGCCGGCGCAGGAGCTCGACGAGGCCGCTCGGCCCCTCGACGACGACGTCGGCGGCCTGCAGGAGGACGTCCGGGGTCTCGGGGCCCCGAACGGCGACCCGCACCGCGAGCACGCCCCGATCCTCCAGACGATCGAGCTCCTCGTACGCCTCGAGATCCGCGACGTCGTCGCCCGCGAACAGCACACCGCGGAGCTCGAGCTCCTCGGCGAGCCGCCGGACCGCTCCACCCTTGCGCGGACGGTCCACGGGCATGAGCTCCACGACCATCTTGCCCTCGACGAGCTCGAGGCCGGCCGCCTCGGCGATCGGCGCGAGGACCCCGAGCAGGGCCTCGCGCGCCGCGAGCGGGTCGGGGGCCTGTCGGAAGTGGACCGCGACGGTCGCCCCCTTGTCCTCGGCCCAGGCGGCGGGGACGGCGGTGGCGGCCGCACGGATCCGCTCGAGGAGGGACGGCGTGACCGCGGGGTGCGTCTCGCCCTCGAGGCCGTAGACGCCGAGGAGCCGGACGCCGGGGACGTCGAGCAGCCCGCTCACTTCCTCGGATCGCCGCCCCGTCACGACGGCGACGACGCGGTAGCGCCGAGCGAGCGCGGCGAGCGCCTCTCGGGCGCCATCGACGGGTGCCGCGAGCTCGGGGCGGGCGACGATCTCGGCGAGGGAGCCGTCGAAGTCGAGGAGGACGCCGGCAGTGGGCGCGAGGTTCCGCAGGGCGGACGGGTCAGGCCTTGGATGCGGCGTAGTCGGTGCCGAGGTAGATGGCGATCTCGACGTCCTTGTCGACGCCGCCGCCGCCCTGGAGCTTGGCGATCTCGGGCTCGATCTTCTTGAAGAACTGCTTCGCGAGGAGCTCGGCCTCGTCCTGGCTGCTGGCGCTCCGGTAGTAGATCGTCGTGATCGACACGGTGGCCGGCGCGTCGTCGATCTGGATCGGGTTGACCTGGTAGTCCCCCTCGAGCTTCGCGGCCGTGTCGCTCGCGAGACCCGAGACCCCCGTCCCGTTCCGGACGGCCACGTTCATCCCGACGAGCAGTGGCTCCTCCTGCGTCCCACCGCCGCCATCGCCGCCGGTGACCCCGGGGCCGGTGGGGCCGGATGGGCCACTCCCGCCGGTCGCGCCGCTGGGACCCGTGACGAGGCCGCCGCCGCCGTCCGGGATCGAGCCGCCGCCGGAGCTCGTGCCGGGGAACGCCTGGTTGATGACGACGATCCCGCCCACGACGAGGGCGATCACGATCACGGCGCGCAGCGTGCTGGTGGCCAAGGAGAAGTAGAAGCTCCTCTTGCTCGGTGGCTCGTGCCTGCCGGACATCCTACCCCGGGCTCTGCCTCGAGCCCAAGCGCCGGCGCGGAACGGGCGTCATCGCCCCAAGGCTAGCAACGCCCGCTGGCGACGGGAAGCTTCGTGCGGCTCAAGCGGCGAGCGCGCGGATCTGCCGGACCGCGACGGTCACCGCGGCGAGGTCGGAGACCTCCTCGAGCGCGAACGCCGACATGAACCGCCGGAGCCGCTCGACGACGTCCCCCCGAGCCGCGAGGAACGCGGCGACGGCCTCGTCGGGCCCGAACCCCGGATACTCGGAGAGGACCCGCTCCGCGATCAGCCTGCGGACGAGTCGCAGGTCGTCCTCGACGGCCTGGAGCGCCCACCGATGCCAGCGGGTGGACGTGGGGACGTGCTCGAGCCGGCCCTCGAGCCAGTCGATGAACGCGGCGTCCCCGACGAGGGCGAACGTGCGAGCGACGACCTCGATCGGCCGGCCGGTGAGCTCGGACGCGGCGATCACGCTCGGGCCGTGTGCGAGCGCCGGCAGGAACGCGTGTCGACGGGCGGTGTCCTCGGGCACGTCACGATCGACCAGCCGCCACATCTCCTTCTCGCGCTCGCGGCGCCAGGCCTCGGGCGCGACGTCCGGAAGGATCTCGGCGAGCGGCCGGAAGCGTTCCCTATGCGCGTCGACGGCCCGCCCGAGCTGGCCCTGCGCGTTCCCCAAGTACCACCGGGCCGAGATCTCGACGAGCCGGTCCACGTCGGCCATCAGCTGGTCGAGGATCGACGGCTCGATCCGACCGACGAGCGCCTCGATGTCCTCCCACATCGCGACCGCGCCCGTGACGTCCCTCGCGATGCGGTACGCGCTCACGATGTCCGGGGTCGACGCGCCCGTTTGGGCGGAGAGTCGCGCGACGAAGGTGACCCCTTGCGAGTTCACGACGTCGTTCGCGACGATCGTCGAGACGAGCTCGCGGCGGAGCGGGTGTTCGGCGACCAGGTGACCGAAGCGCTCGATCACCGTCGGGGGGAAGTACGCGCGGAGGTCCTGCTCGAGGTACGCCGAGTCCGGCAGGCTCGAGGAACGCAGCTCGTTCGCGATGCTCTGCTTCGCGTACGCGAGGAGCACCGCGAGCTCGGGGCGCGCCATCCCCCGGCCCGCCCGGCGCCGGTCGGCCATCTCCTCGCCCGAGGGCAGGAACTCGATCTCGCGCTCGAGCTCCCCCTCGGCCTCGAGCCGTTGCATGAGGTCCTCGTACGCCTCCATCCTCGAGGGCGAGATCTCGACCTCCTGTGAGAGGACCTGGGCCTGGAGGAAGTTGTCGTAGAGCACGTGGCCGACCACGTCCTCCTCGACCTCGGCGAGGAGCGCGTCCCGCCCCTCTCGCGTCAGCTCCGCGCGCCGGACCGCGAGCCCGAGCAGGATCTTCAGGTTCACCTCGTGGTCCGAGGAGTCGACGCCGCCCGAGTTGTCGATGAAGTCGGCGTTGATGCGGCCCCCGCTCGTCGCGAACTCGATCCGTCCTCGCTGGGTGAACCCGAGGTTGCCGCCCTCGCCCACGACCCTGCAGCGGAGATCCCGCCCATCGACGCGGAGCCCATCGTTCGCGCGGTCGCCGGCATCGGCGTGCGATTCGCTCGATGCCTTCACGTACGTCCCGATGCCGCCGTTCCACAGGAGGTCGACGGGGGCACGCAGGATCGCCGAGATGAGCTCGTCGGGGGTGAGGACCTCCCCCTCGACGCCGAGGGCGCCTCGTATCTCGGGCGTCAAGGTGATGGCCTTCGCCGCCCTCGGCCACACGCCGCCGCCGGCCGAGATCCTCGAGCGGTCGTAGTCGTCCCAGCTCGAGCCGAGGAGCTCGAAGAGGCGGCGCCGCTCGGCGAAGCCGACGGCGGGCACCGGGTTCGGGTCCACGAAGACGTGGCGATGGTCGAACGCGGCGACGAGGCAGATCTGATCGGACAGGAGCATGCCGTTGCCGAACACGTCGCCGGACATATCGCCGATGCCGACGACGGTGAACGGCTCGCTCGCGACGTCGGTCCCGAGCTCGCGGAAGTGACGCTTCACCGATTCCCACGCACCCCGTGCGGTGATGCCGAGCGTCTTGTGGTCGTACCCGGCCGAGCCACCCGAGGCGAAGGCGTCGCCGAGCCAGAACCCGTATCCCTCGGCGATCTCGTTCGCGAGATCCGAGAAGCTCGCCGTGCCCTTGTCCGCCGCGACGACGAGGTAGGGGTCCTCCTCGTCGTGGACGACGACGTGCTCGGGATGCACCACCACTCCGTCGACGAGGTTGTCCGTGACGTCGAGCATCCCGCGCATGAACGTGGCGTACGTGCGCGTGACCTCGTCACGGAGCGCCGCCGGCTCGGTGATCGGCCGCTTCAACACGAAGCCGCCCTTCGAGCCCGTCGGCACGATGACGGCGTTCTTCACCATCTGGGCCTTCATCAGGCCGAGCACCTCGGTGCGGTAGTCCTGGCGCCGGTCCGACCAGCGGATCCCCCCGCGAGCGACCCGGCCACCGCGCAGGTGGATCGCCTCCATCTCGGGGGTGTAGACGAAGATCTCGAACAGCGGGGTGGGCTTCGGCATCTCGGGCACGAGGGCGGAGCGGAACTTCATCGCGAGCGCGCCGCGCTCGGGCCGGTAGGCGTTCGTGCGGACCGTCGCCTCGACGAGCCCGAGGTGGTTCCGCAGGATCCGGTCGTGCTCGAGCGACGTCACGGCGTCCAGATGGATCAGGATCTCCGCACGGAGGGCGTCCTGCGCCACCGGGTCTTGCGGCGTCGATGGATCGAAACGCAACTCGAACAGCCGGACGATCTTCTCCGCGATGTGGGGATGCGCGGCGAAGGCGTCGTTCTTGTACTCGACCGGGAAGCTCGCGTTCACCCGGTGGTGGTACTTGCGGTAGGCCCGGAGGATCTGCACCTGGCGCCACTCGAGCCCGGCCGAGATCACGAGCCGGTTCAGCGAGTCCATCTCGCAATCGCCGCGCCACACGGCCGTGATGCACTCGGCGATCCGTGGTCCGATGGCGCCCAGGTCCAGCGGGCGTTCGTCGGCTGCGAGCACGCCGAAGTCCTGGAGGAAGCGCTCGTCGGCGACCTCGCCGATCAGGTCGGTCGGCACCTCCTCGACCACGCGCAGGCCGAGCGACTCGAGGGTCGGCACGAAATCAGAGAGCCGGATCTTGCCGCCCATCTTGTACAGCCTCACCCGAGTCAGCGTGCCGCCCTCGAGCGCCTCGTTCGCGAGACCGATGACGAACGGCTCCTCGCCGCGCTCGAGCTCGTCGAACCGCAGGACGTCGGCGGCGGCCACGTCGACCGACGTGGCGCCCTTGTAAGCCTCGGGGAACCGAGGCGCCCACCGCGAGGCGAGAGCGAGCCCGCGCCGCTCGCCGACCAGCTCGACGAGCCGGGCGTGCAGACGGTCGTCCCACGTCCGGGCAAGCTCGATGACCTCCTCCTCGAGCTCGCCGAACGGGACCTCGGGGACGGCGCCGAAGCCCACGTGGACCGTGAAGTGGACCTGCGCGAGCTGGCTCTCGCCGAGCGAGAGGTGGTGCTCGACGCTGGAGCCCTTGAACCGGCGCATGAAGAGCTCCTCCAGCCGGTCGCGGAGCTCCGGGTCGAACGTGTCCCGAGGCATCACCACGAGCAGCGACACGCTGCGCCCGAGCGGATCCCGACGCTCGAACAGACGGACGTGGCCCTGCTCCTGGAGGGCGAGCAACCCCATCACCTGACTCCGCAGCTCGTCGACGGGCGCCGCGAGGAGCTCGGTCTTGGGGAAGCTGTCGAAGATCGAGACGACCGCCTTGTAGTCGTGCGAGCCCTCGAACAGATCCTCGGCCTCGAGGATCCGTGCGAGCTTGCGCCGCAGCAACGGCGTCTGGCTCGCGGGCGCCATGTACGCCTTCGAGGTGAACAACCCGAGCAGCCGCACGAAGCCCACGACCGAGCCGTCGGGCGCGATCTTCCGGATGCTGACATCGTCCATGCGCTCGCGTCGGTGCACGGTCGACGCGCGGTTGGTCTTCGCGTAGACGAGGAGGTCGCCAGCCACGGTGCGCTCGCGCACCTGCGGATCGGCGCGCTCGAGCGGGACCGGCACCTCGAACGAGGACCATCCGGGCTTCGACAGGATGCCGAGCCCACTGCCGTCGACCGCTTCGAGCGCCTTCCCCTCGGTCCCATCGACGAGCCGATACTCCCGGTACCCGAGGAACACGAAGTCGTCCGCGAGGAGCCAGCGCAGGAAGGCGACGGCCTCGTCGATCTCCTCGCGCTCGTACCGCGGAGACGCGGCCTCCGCGACGAGCATCATCCGTCGCACGGCCTCGCGCATCGCCCGGAAGTCCCGGACCGCGAGCCGAACGTCACCGAGGATCGCGCGAAGGGCTTCCGTGAGCTCGGAGAGCTCGGCGGGCTCGAGACGCCGGTCGACCTCGAAGTGCATGACGGACTCGCGGACCTGCGCGTCGTGCACGTCGAGCACATCGGCGATCCTGCCGTCGGTGTCCCGGCGCGTGCCGATGACCGGGTGGATCACGCGGCGGACCCGCAGGTCTCGCGCATCGAGCTCCTCGCTCACGGAGTCGTACAGGAACGGCGAGTCGGCGGCGTTCATCTCGACCACCGAGCCGGCCGTCGTGTAGCCGTCGCGCGCCTCCTGCGGATCGAAGGCTCGGACGGCGAACTCAGCGCCGTCTCGTCCGTCCGCGAGGTCGAACGCCCCGGCCACCTGTCCCGCGAGCTCGGACGGTTCGAGGTCCGCCAGCTCCGTCGCCCGACGGCGCGTGTAGGCGCGTGCGAAGGCCGTCACGGCGGCCAGGCGCTCGGCGGGCACCCGCTCGGCGAGGTGCCGGAACAGCTCGTCGGCCGGGGCGGGATCCGCCCCGGCCGACCGGTCGGTCGTGCTCACACCCCCCTCCTACCCAGCGGCCGCTCCTCCCACGGACCCGATGACCTGCGGCTTTCATGTCCGGCCCCGCGATGCCGAGATGAGAAGATGGAACCCCGACGAGGAAGGTGACGACTCTTGGCTCGAGCCGAGAGGCGGCTGGCGCGCACCGAGGTGCCTGAGCTCCGCTCGGTCGCGCAGCTCAAGATGCTCCACAGCCTCGCGCTGCAGCTCAACAGCCTGGACGACGCCGTCCAGATCGCCGCGGCCATCACGACGGAGCTGAAGACCCTCATCGACTACCACAACTGCCGGATCTACCTGCTCGGCGACGACGGCTGGACCTTGTCGCCGATCATCTTCCGCGGCGAGCTCACCGAGTACGAGGGAGAGACCTACGACGAGCTCGTCACGCACATCGGCGAGGGGTTCACCGGCCACGCGGTCGATCTCGGCGAGACGTACTACGCGCCGGACGCACTCCACGATGAGGTCGGGGTTCAGATCGAAGGCACCTCCGAGATCGACGAATCCATCCTCGTGGTCCCGCTGAAGGTCGGCGAGCGTGCGACCGGAGCCATCGTGCTGTCGAACCTCGGCATCGGTCAGTTCGACGAGGAGGACATCCGCGTCGTCGAGGTGCTCGCGTCGCACGCGGCGGTCGCCTTCGAGAACGCGAGCCTCCTCCACAAGGAGCGCGAGGCGGCCCAGATGGCCTCGGCGCTGCTCGGGCTGTCCCAGGCGCTCACCGGCGCCCACGACGTCGAGACGGTGCTCGACCGGGTCACGGCCGCGGTTCCGGCGATCATGCCGGCGACCGTGGTCGCGACCTACCTCCGAGATCCGGAGACGGGTGCCTTCCACCTCGCCCGCCAGCGGGGGGCCGACGAGGAGCGCGCCCGTGCCGCCAGCGTCATCGACGCGGACCTCGCGGCTCGCTTCCTCGACACCGCGAACCAGCCGTTCACGCTCGCGAAGCATGTGGTCGAGCAGGCCCCCGCGAACCTCGTCCTGACCGACGAGCCGGCGGCCCTCGCGGCCGCTCCGCTGCGATGGGATCCGGACGGGTTCGGGGCGCTCGTGGTGTTCTCGCCGCACGGCGACGTCTTCCCCGAGCGCTCGCTCGCGTTGGTGCAAGGCATCGCCGACATCGCCTCCCTCGCGCTCGGCAGCGCGAGGAGGTTCCACGAGCTCGAGCGCTTCCACGAGCTCGTCGAGAGCCTCGACGCGATCTTCTGGGAGGCGAACCCCGACCGCCTGGAGTTCACGTTCCTCTCGCGGCGCGCCGAGATGGTCTTCGGCCGCGCCGAGGACGGAACCCCCGCCCTGCGGTCCTGGGGAGAGCACATCCACCCCGACGATCGCGAGCCTGCGCGCATCCGGCTCCGCGCCGCGATCGAGGACGGCGGCGACCACCACCTCGAGTATCGGGCGCTCGGGCCCGAGGGTGAGACCATCTGGCTCCGCGACCTCCTCCACGTCGTCCACGACGTCCACGGCGCGGCGTTGCTCCGAGGGCTGATCGTCGACATCACCGAGCGCAAGCGTGCGGAGCAAGCGCTGAAGCGGAGCGAGCAGAAGTACTCGGAGGCCTTCCGTCGCGAGCGCGAGGCCACCCAACGGCTCCGAGCGCTCGACGACATGAAGAACACGTTCCTCGAGGCGGTCTCGCACGACCTCCGCACACCACTGACCTCGATCCTCGGCTCGGCGCTCACGCTCGAGCAAGCGGGGAGCTCGATCCCGCAGGAGGACTCCCTCGACCTGCTCCGGCGGATCGCCACGAACGCTCGGAAGCTCGAGCGGCTGCTCTCGGACCTGCTCGACGTCGATCGGCTGCAGCGGGGGATCATCTCGCCGCAGCGGCGGCCGACCGACCTCGCCCTGCTCGTCCAGCAGGCGATCGACGAGGCAGACCTCCTCGGCGGCCGCTCCGTCGTGGTGCAGGTGCAGGAACCGCTCGTCGCGAACGTCGACGCCGCCAAGGTGGAGCGGATCGTCGAGAACCTGCTCGCGAACGCCGCTCGGCACACGCCGCCGGACAGCCGGATCTGGGTGAGCGCTCGCCGGGAGGACGCTGGCGTCCTCCTCATCGTGGAGGACGAGGGCACCGGCGTCCCGCTCGAGCTTCGGGAGGCGGTCTTCGAGCCCTTCCGTCAGGGCCCCGGCCCGTCGGAGCACTCCCCCGGCGTCGGCGTCGGACTCTCGCTCGTCGCGCGGTTCGCCGAGCTGCACGGCGGCGCGGCATGGGTGGAGGACCGCCCCGGCGGGGGCGCCTCCTTCCGCGTGTACCTGCCCGAGAGCTGATCGCGGGCCGTTACTCGGCGGGTGGGCTCTCCGGGCCGCCCGCGCCCTCCTCGGACCCTTCGGACTCCTCAGACTCGGCTTGCAGCTCCGCGATCTCCGCCTCGAGCGCCGTGATCTGCGTCACGAGCTCATCTGCCTCTGCGCCGGCTGCCTCCCCGCCGCTCCGCTCGCGGTGGACCAGGTAGCCGAGCTTCTGGGCGGCCTCGTCGGCCTTGCCCCGAAGCCCGTGGATCTTCGCCTTGGTCTGCGCGGTCGCCGCGCCCTTCTTCGTTGCCTCGGCGACCCCACCCGCGGCTTGCTTCACCTTGTCCATGAAGCTCGGCATCGTGTCCTCCTCTTGGTTGACCGACCGGTCCACGCTAGCGCGGAAAGCCGAGGTGCGCGAGTCGGCGGGATAGGTGAGGGCCGGGAGGTGGTGGGGGACTGATCCTCCCGGCCCTCGGTGTCGGGGTGCGATGGACTCTCCCGACAGCCACTCGGGGACCTCTCGCTCGCGCGTCGAGCCCCCGAAACCGTCTTCAGATGAACAGCGTGATCGCGTCCTGCCCCTCGAGCAGCATCGTGGTCGCGCCGGCGGGCTCGCCGACCCCGTCGATCATGTCCTCGCGCTTCAGGCCGAGGAGATCCATCGTCATCTGGCAGGGCACGAGCTTCACGCCCATGTCCACCGCCATCTGCAGGAGCTCACCCGGGCTGGCGACCGATCGGTCCTTCGCGAGCTTCTTGAACATCGCGGGCCCCGCACCGGCGAAGTTCATCTTGCCGAGCTTCAGGTGCTCCATACCGGGGTGATCCATCATCGCCATCATCTTCTGCATCCAGTTGTCGCCCGTGATGCGCTTGTTGTCCTTCACGAGCGCCATCAATCCCCAGAAGGTGAAGAAGACCGTGGTGTCCATGCCCATCGCGGCACCCGTCGTCGCGAGGATCATCTGCGGCCATACCCGGTCGAGCTCGCCTCCCCACGCGATGATCACGAGCTTCTTGTGGGGCGGGTGCTCCTCGTGCTCGTGCGCCGGCACCGCAAGCGTCTGCTCTTCGACCGACACGTCAGCTCACCTCACTTCTTCCGGATCACGAACCGGTAGACCCCGCCCTCTTCGCCCTGCTCCACGAGCTCGTTGCCCGTCGACTTGCACCAGGCGTTGAAGTCGGCAACCGAACCGGGGTCGGTGGCGAGCGCCTCGACCAGCTCGCCCGACGCGATCTCCTTGATCCCCTGCGCCGTCTTCACGATCGGCAGCGGACAGGAGAGGCCCTTCAGGTCCAGGGTCTTCACGATCTGCATGCTCATGACTCACTCCTTCCCGTGGGTATCGGCAGCGGCAGGTTGTCCGGGAGCCGTCCCTGCGGAACCGTCTGCCAGTACATCCGGTTGAAGGCCCACTTCGCCATGTGCCACACCCTGCTCGGCTGCGGCGGTGCCGGTGGATGCTCGTAGTCGAACCGAAGCACCGTGGCCCTTCCGTTCCCGGTCTCGAGGAAGCACATGACGCGGCCGCCGTAGTTCTCCTTCGGCGCCGTGCCGTGGACGAGCGACGCGATCCGACTCGCGACGACCGGCGCCTCGAAGTGCGCGGTCGAGCCGCTCTTGCTGATCGGGAGACTGGTCGCATCTCCCATCGCGAAGATCCGATCCTGCCCTGTGACCTGGAGTGTGTGCTTGTCGGTCGGGAGCCATCCCGACGCGTCGCCGAGGCCGGAGTCGATCACGAGCTGCTGCCCTCGGTGGGGCGGAACGAGCACGAGCAAGTCGTACTCGGTCTTCTCGCCCTCGAGCGAGGAGACGGTGCCGGCCGAGGGATCGACCTCCTCGACGTTGAAGAACGTCGTGAGTTCGATACCCCGTTGCTCCATGATCGGCTGGATCACC
>JBLNAW010000174.1:0-4374 GCA_050259555.1 Solirubrobacterales bacterium | reverse complement strand
GGCTCGGGCCGCATCGAGTAGACGGCCGAGATGTTCGCGCCCGAGCGGTTCATGTTGTGGTCGATGAAGACCTTGCCGGTGCGCCGCTCGATCTTCCACGCCATCGTCACGTGCTCCCGGTCGGCGCGCTCGATCATGCGCCCGACGGTGCCGACGAACTCCCGCACCTGCTCGTACGAGTACCCGCGCTCGACCGGCACGTAGATCTGCACCCCGGTCGCGCCGCTCGTCTTCGGGTAGCTCGTCAGGCCGAGCGTGTCGAGCGCGGCTCGCACGTGGAGCGCCACCCGGAGCACCTGCTCGAACGTCGCCTCCATCGGATCGAGGTCGAAGAACAGGTAGTCGGGGGTCTCGACCGAGCCGCAGCGCGAGTGCAGCGGGTGCATCTCGATGCAGCCGAGGTTCGCCACGTACAGGAGCGAGGAGAGGTCGTTCACCATCAGGTAGCCGATGAAGCCCTCCTTGTTGTCCTCGCTCGGGACGGTGCAGCGCGCGATCCAGTCCGGCGTATGCGAGGGCGCGGTCTTCTCGTAGAAGAACCCGCCGGCCAGACCGTCGGGCATCCGCTTCATCGTGAGGGGCCGCTCGCGCAGGTGCGGCAGGATGAGCTCGGCGACGTTGAAGTAGTAGGCGACGAGGTCGCCCTTCGTGTAGCCCTCGTCGGGCCAGAACACCTTGTTCAGGTTCGAGAGGCGCAGTTCGCGACCGTCGGCCTCCATCCACCAGGCGTCGCCCCGCTTCTCGGCGGGGAGCGGCCTCGGCAGGTCGACGGTGAACGCGCCTGAGCGCGACGCACGGCTCTTCGGCATGACCCGATGATGCTAGTGCCCGCCCGGGTTGCGCTCCGGCGCACGTGTCGGACCCCGGCGTAGAATCTCTCCCCAACCCGTGTGTGGGGCACGGGCTTCCCGAGGAGAGAGCTATGCCACCCAGAGCCATGTGGAAGGGCGCCATCTCGTTCGGCCTCGTGACGATCCCGGTCGCGGTGTACCCGGCGACCGAGGAGAAGAGCCTGCGGTTCAACCAGCTCCATGACGAGGACATGGGCCGGATCCGCATGAAGCGGGTCTGCTCGATCGACGGCGAAGAGGTCGAGTTCGACCACATCGTGAAGGGCTACGAGGTCGAGAAGGACCGCTACGTCATCGTCACCGACGAGGACCTCGACGCGGTGCCGGTCGAGTCGAGCCGCGCGATCGACATCCAGCAGTTCGTCGACCTCGACGAGATCGACCCGATGCTGTTCAAGAAGTCCTATTACCTGGTGCCCGACGAGACCGGCGCGAAGGCGTACGCGCTGCTCCGCAAGGCGCTCGCCGAGGAGAGCAAGGTCGGCATCGCGAAGGTGAGCTTCCGCGACAAGGAGCACCTGGCGGCGCTGCGGTTCAAGGACCAGGTGTTCGTGCTCGAGACGATGTACTGGCCCGACGAGATCCGCGCGGCCGACTTCGAGACGATCGACGCCGACGGCAAGGTGCGCGCGAACGAGGTCGAGATGGCGAAACAGCTCATCGCGAGTCTTTCGGAGCCGTGGAACCCCGAGCGGTTCACCGACCAGTACCGGGAGGCGCTCCTCGGCATCGTCGAGAAGAAGCTCGCCGGCGAGCCGATCGAGATGCCCGAGGAGGCCCCCGCCGCGCGGGTCGTCGACCTGATGGCCGCGCTGAAGGCCTCGGTCGAGGCCGCGAAGGCCAAGACGCCCGCGGCGAAGCCCGCCGCCAAGCGCACGGCCGCGAAGAAGACGGCCGCGAAGAAGACGACCGCCAAGAAGCCCGCCGCGAAGCGTGCGACCGTCACGCGGAAGAAGGCCGTCGGGGAGTGACGGTGCCGGCCGGGTACGCCGTCCGCCCGGCGACCGAGGACGATGTCGACGCGATGGTCGCCGTCGCGAACGCCTACGACGTCGCCGACTTCGGTCGCCCGGACACCGCGCGAGAACACATGGCCGACGGGTTCCGCGTGCCGGGGTTCGACGCCGAGCGCGACACCTGGCTGGTGCTCGACCCCCGCGGACACGTCGCCGCGTTCGGGATCGTCGGGCTCGAGCATCCCACCGTGCTGGAGGCCTTCGGGCGGGTACACCCCGATCACGCCGGCAAGGGCATCGGCTCGTCCCTCGTCACCGCGATCGAGGCTCGCGCGGCCGAGCAGGTGAAGGCCGGCATCGCCGAGCTGGTGGTGCACAACGCGGTCACGTCCACCGACGCCGCAGCCCGGCGCCTGCTCGACGACCACGACTACCGGCTCGTGCGCTACTTCTGGCACATGGAGCGCTCGCTGCTCCGGTCCGACCTGAAGGTCCACGCCGAGCCGGGCGTGCTCGTACGAGCGGCGGAGGGAGAGGCCGAGCTGCGGGCGACGCGCGCCGCGCTCGACGAGGCGTTCGCCGGGCATTGGATGTCCGAGCCCTGGCCGTTCGACGACTGGCGCTCGCACCTGGACGCGATGTTCGGCTCGGTGCTCGTCGTCCTCGACGGTACCGAGGTCGCTGGCGCAGTCACCTTCATGCCGACCTCGGGCGTGGGCTGGATCGAGGAGGTCGGCGTGCGCGAGCCCTGGCGCGGCCGAGGGCTCGGCACGCTCCTGCTTCGGCACGCGTTCGCGAGCCTCGCCGAGGCAGGCCTCCACGAGGTGCGCCTCAACGTGGACGCGGACAACGGGACCGGCGCCACACGCCTCTACGAGCGCGTCGGCATGCGTGTCCGCCGTGAGTGGCTCGTGTACGAGAAGCCGGCGGCGCCGTCGGGCTAGGCTACGGGCACGCCCTCGGCCGAGGAGGCGCCGGTGAAGCTGGTCGTCGCGATCGTGAAGCCGCACAAGATCGACGAGGTGAAGGAGGCGCTCCGCGAGACGGGCGTCGCGGGGCTCACGACGACCGACGTCGAGGGCTTCGGCCGGCAGCGGGGCCACACCGAGGTTTACCGCGGCGCCGAGTACCAGGTCGACTTCGTCCCCAAGATCAAGGTCGAGGTGCTCGCCGACGACGACCAGGTCGCCGAGATCGTCGAGACGATCACGAAGGCCGCGCGGACCGGCAAGATCGGCGACGGCAAGATCTGGGTGCTGAACGCCGAGCAGGTCGTGCGGATCCGCACGGGGGAGATGGGCCCCGACGCCCTCTGAGGTGAGCGGCGCTCCGGCCTCCCGGCCTGAGGCGGTGGTC
Source organism: Solirubrobacterales bacterium (assembly GCA_050259555.1). Classification (GTDB taxonomy): domain Bacteria; phylum Actinomycetota; class UBA4738; order UBA4738; family HRBIN12; genus HRBIN12. The sequence goes on along the minus strand of JBLNAW010000174.1, from coordinate 1,211 downwards.
CGGCTGCTCGAGGAGCGCTCGGCGCTCGACCGCGCCTACTCGCCGGGTCATCACGGCCGATGGTCGGCCGCCCGCCGCGCCGGGATCGTGGACGCCGGTCTGCGCGAGCTGTTCGCGGGCGCTGAGCCTCGCGAGGCGGTCGCGCTCGTCGCGCTCGGCGGGTACGGACGGGGCGAGCTCGCGCCCCGCTCGGACATCGATCTGCTGCTGCTCCACGACGGCTCGAGACCCGAGGAGGTCGCCGCGCTCGCCGAGCGCCTCCTCTACCCGCTGTGGGACGCGGGGCTCACGGTCGGCCACGCCGTGCGGACGCCGGCCGAGTGCTCGGCGATCGCGCGCGAGCGGCTCGACGCCGCCACCGCGATGCTCCACGGCCGGTGGCTCGCGGGCGACGAAGGCCTGTGGGCCGAGACGCACGGCGCGCTCCTGGCCGACACGCGCGATGAGCCGCGCGCCCTCGCCGAGCGGCTCGGCGCCGACGCGGGGTCCCGCGCCGAGCGGTTCGGTCACGTCTCCCACCTGCTCGAGCCCGACCTGAAGGAGGGCGCCGGCGGCCTGCGCGACATCCACGCGCTCGGCTGGCTCGCGACCGCGCTCGGCGAGGGGCCCGACGCACCGGCCCTCGACGGTCTCGGTCTGCTTCGCTCCGCGGAGCGCGAGGCGGTCGACGGCGCCCACGAGTTCCTCCTGCGTGTTCGGAGCGCGCTCCATCTCGAGACCGGCCGGGCCTCGGACCGGCTCCTCCTGGAGCAGCAGCCGAGCATCGCGCGATGGATGGGGTTCTCCGACGAGCCGGGGCTGCGCGCGGTCGACGGCCTGATGCGCCAGGTGTTCGAGCACGCCCGACAGGTCGAGCACGTCCGCACGTCGGTGTTCGACCGTTACCTGCGCGGCGGCTCCGAGGCTCGGGCGGTCGAAGCCTCGCCGGCGGGGATCCTCCGGACGCTCGGCCAGATCGCGCGCGAGGGTGGCGTCGTCGCGTCCGAGACGCTCGAGGCGATCGAGGCCGTGGGCGTCGCCGATCCCGTCGAGTGGTCGGGCGAGGTGCGCGACGCGTTCCTCGAGCTGCTGCGCGTGGGCGAGCGCGGGGCGGCGATGCTCGAGGTGCTCGATCGGGTGGACCTGCTGCGGCGGTACCTGCCCGAGTGGGCGCTCGTGCGCTGCCGACCGCAACGTGACCCGTACCACCGCTTCCCCGTCGACGTGCATCT
>JBLNAW010000173.1:0-3205 GCA_050259555.1 Solirubrobacterales bacterium | reverse complement strand
GTGCCGAGGAGGCGTTCGTCCGAGCACAGGGGTTGGGCGCGGATCCGCAACCGGGCATGGCGCTCCTGCGGCTCGCACAGGGCAGAGTCGAGCCCGCGCGGACGGCGCTGCGTCTGGCCCTCGCCGCCGAGCACCAGCCGGCCCGGCGCTCGAGGCTCCTGGCCGCCGAGGTGCAGGCCGCGATCGCGGCCGGTGCGCTCGAGGAGGCCGGGGCCGCGGCCGACGAGCTGGCGGCGATCGCCGCCCACAGCGACACGTCGGCGTTCGACCCCGCGTCGGCGACGGCCGCCGGCGCGGTGCACCTCGCCGAGGGAGACGTCCCGGCCGCGCTCGATCGCCTCCGCGACGCGGTCGCCGGATGGCAGCAGCTCCGGCTCCCCTACGAGACGGCGGCCGCCCGCGTCCTCTGCGGGCGGGCGCTGCAGGCGGGCGGGGATGAGGACGGCGCGCAGCTGGAGCTCCGTGCCGCCCTCGCGGCGTTCGAGCGCCTGGGCGCCGAGCCCGACACTGACGCGGTCCGCCGGCTCCTCGAGACTGCGAGCGCGCTCCCCGCCGGGCTCACCGCCCGTGAGGCCGAGGTCCTGCGACTCGTGGCCGCGGGGAAGACGAACCGCGATATCGCCGTCGAGCTGGTGATCAGCGAGCACACCGTCGCGCGGCACCTGCAGAACATGTTCGCGAAGCTCGGGGTGTCCTCGCGTGCCGCGGCCACCGCCTACGCGTACGAGCACGACCTCGCCTGAGTGGTGCGTTCTCACCATGCCGCCCCCGAGCGGAGTTGGCTGGTTCCGTCGATGCGCGGAGGTCGCTCGCCGACCTACGGTCCTCCCATAGGGAACGAGGAGGTCGTGGGATGGAGAGCGAGCGGTTCGACACGGTGGTCGTCGGTGGGGGCCAGGCAGGACTCTCGGCCGGTGCGTACCTGCAGCGGACGGGACGTTCCTTCGTGATCCTGGACGGCAGCGCACGGATCGGAGACAGCTGGCGGCAGCGCTACGACTCGCTCCGGTTGTTCACCCCGGCCCGTTACATCGGGCTCCCCGGCGATCGCTTCCCGGGGAAGGGATCGGTCATGCCGACACGGGACGAGATGGCCGACTACCTCGAGTCCTACACGGAGCGGTTCGCGCTCCCCGTGAGGACCGGCATCCGGGTCGACCGGGTCCGACGCGAGGGCGACGTCTACGTGGTCTCTGCCGGCGACCGTCGGTTCGAGGCGAGCAACGTCATCGTGGCCTCCGGTGCGCACCGAGAGCCCCGCGTTCCGGCCGTCGCGCGCGAGCTCGATCCGAGGATCGTCCAGCTGCACTCGAGCGAGTACCGCAACCCCTCGCAGCTACGGGACGGCCCGGCGCTCGTCGTCGGCGCCGGCAACTCCGGCGGCGACATCTCCCTCGAGCTCGTTCGCACGCATCCCACCTTCCTGTCGGGGCCCGACCGCGGGCACGTCCCCGTCGATATCGACCGTCCGTTCGCGCAGCTCGTCGCCGTTCGGGTCGTGGTGTTCGCGGGGCGGCACATCCTGACGCAGCGGACCCCGATCGGGCGCAAGGTGAAGGCGAAGACGGCCATGCGGGGCGACCCGCTCGTCCGCGTCAAGCCCGCACAGCTGGCGGCGGCGGGTGTCGAGCGCGTCCCGAAGGTGGCGGCGGCGGAGAACGGCCTGCCCAGGCTCGAGGACGGGCGGGTGCTGTCCGTGGAGAACGTGATCTGGTGTACGGGGTTCCGCCACGACCTCTCGTGGATCGAGTTGCCGATCTTCGGCGAAGACGGCGCGCCGATGCACGAACGCGGGGTCGTGACCGGCGAGCCCGGCCTGTACTTCGTCGGGCTCCCGTTCCAGTTCGCGGTGGCCTCGGACACGCTCCCGGGTGTCGGGCGAGACGCGGCCTACGTCGTGAAGCGGCTCGAGCAGCGCAGCCGACGGCGTCTGGGGCTCGTCGAGGTTCCGACGATCGCGGCCTGAGGCGGCTCGTCAGTCGGTCTTGTTCTTCACGTCGACGCCGCCGAGGATCGCCGTCGCGTGCACTTTGAGCACCGGGGCGTCGGGAGAGATCTCCCCATCGCCCTCGGTCTTGTCCTCGAAGCCTCCGAGGATCGGAGTGCCGCCGAGCGCGACCCGCCATCCGCGAGGGACGAGGACATCGACGCCGCCGAAAAGGGCGAGAGCCTCGACCGAGGCCTCCCGATCGACGTGCGCGTCTCGCAGGTCGAGCGTCGCGCCGCCGAAGATCGCCGAGACGTTCGCGTGCGTGAAGTGCTCGGACCGATCCTTGATGTTCGAGCCCCCGAACATGACGAGCGAATCCGCGCGATGCTCGCCCTCGTCCCGCCGGTGACGCCAGAGCCCCGACAGCACGACGAGCCCGATCGCGATGAGCAGCACGGGGCCGAACAGGTCCTCGTCCGTCCACTGCTGCTGATCCGCCAGGAGCAGGATCCCGACCACGACGACGATCCCGGGCCCGAGCGCGATCCGGCGCTCGACGAACATGCCGATCAGCCCGAGCCCGATGATGGCCACGGGCCACCATCGATCGATCGTCTCGCTCGAATCGAGCGCCCCTGCAGCGTCCAGGATCCCGAAGACGCCGAGCGTCACCAGCACGAGTCCGATCCACAGCCGGATGGGCTTCATCTGCTCCCCCCTCGGTCGCTCTCGCGCTTCGAGCCTGCCGAGCGGGACACGGTCTCGGACAGAGCCGTTCGGAACGTTCGCGGCGGGCCTGCGGCCGGTCGTAGACGGGCCCGGCCCCCGTTCCGCGGGTCAGGTGACATGATGCGGCCATCCGATCAGATCGCCGGGCAGAGGAGGATGAGAGATGACGAGCGGTGTGTTCGAGGTGACGATCGACGCGCCCATCGACCGCGTGTGGCCGTGGATCGCCGATCTCGGCAAGCACGCCGGGTGGTCACCGAAGCCCTACACCGTCGAGTGGATCTCGGGCGAGCCGAACGCCGTGGGGAGCCGGTACCGGTCGGTGGGATGGGTGCCGGGCGACAAGGATCACGTGAACGAGGGCGAGGTCCTCGAGAGCCGCGCGCCCGAGCGGCTCGCACTCCGCGCGCAGGACAAGGACGGGACCTACGCGAACACCTTCACGCTCGAACCGCAGGGACAGGGCACGAAGGTCACGTTCCGCCTGGACTTCGAGAAGTTGAACGGCATGGCGGCGTTCGCCGTCCCGGTGGTGTTCCCCCTGAT
>JBLNAW010000172.1:0-9222 GCA_050259555.1 Solirubrobacterales bacterium | reverse complement strand
TATCGGTCACCCGGCCGGCCACGGTGCGGGGGCGGAGCTGTCGGGTGCCTCGTCGACGTTCGCAAAGACATCGTTGCCCAGGGGGAGTGCCAGCTCGGTCGTGTACAGCACCCATGTGAGGGACGCGGGGTCGCCGAGGCTGCCGGATGGGATCGAGGTCAGTACGCGTGTGCCGGTGATCGAGACGGAGATCGGGGTCTCCATAGCATCCTTGCCGTCGGTCAGTGTCCGCCGGTCGATCAGCGTTCCCGACACGTGCCCTCCCGGACGGGCGAGGATGTCCACGATGAGCTCGCAGGTGGCGCTCGTCGAGACCGCGAACGGGTATCCGAACGGCGTCGACGAAGCGTCGGTATCGAGACAGAACTCGTAGCCGAGCCCCTCGTACGGTTCGGTGAGGACGAACGACGGCGGGATCGGGTGCGCGAGGGTGAGCGCGAACGTGAAGGTCCCCCCCTCCTCCGACACCGCGGCCGAGACGATGTCGACGAACCCGACATCGGTGAAGGTGTCCGGGAAGCTCAGCACGACGTCCCCGGTAGGATCCTGGATCCTCACGGTGGTGACCGTCGGCTCGGTGGGGGTCCGCCCTCCGTCAGATCGGAGGATCTCGACCGCGCCTGCGGTCGCAGCGACCGCGATGAGCAGCGCGACGATCGCCGCCGCGATCCGCTCGTTCCGCCGCTTGCGATCCCGGCGGCGGCGCAGCCGCTCGAACCCATCGGGCTCGGGCCGGTACCGGTCAGCGGACCGCTCGAGGACGTCTCGGTAAGAGCTCATCGATCCTCACCCATCGTCTTCTTCAGCGCTGCATGAGCGCGCGACGCGTGGTTCCGCACCGTCGATGCGCTCACTCCCAGCATGCGGGCTGCCTCCTCGGAGGGGTAACCGAGGAGGTCCATCAACACGACCGCCGCACGCTGGCGATCCGAGAGCGGTGCGAGCGCACGGACGGTCGCGTCGCGCGCCTCCACGGCCTCGATGCCATCGTCGGCGGGGGTGATGCGAAGGGTCGACCTCAGCGCGAGGAGCGCCCGCCGGTAGCGCTTTCGGAACGCGTTCATCGCCGTGCGGTACAGGTAGCCGGCCGGGCTCTCCATCTCACTCACCCGGTCCCATCGCTCCCACACCTTGAGGAACGCGTCCTGCGCGATCTCCTCGGCTTCGTAGCGATTGCGTGTGACCAGGCAGAGCGCTCCGAACAGGTGGGGATACTCGTCCTCGAAGAAGGCCTCGAAGTCGCGGGCGCCTTCGGCCGAGGAGTGCCCGGTCTCAGCGGTCGTCTTCACGATGCGGAGCGGAACGGCCATCTCGGGGCATGGATCCCCGAGGGAGCCGTCCCTGTCTACCGCCGAGCCGATTCTCCTCGCCTTGCCCAGCGAGGACCAGGCCCCCCCGAGCGGGAGGAAGGACCGGTCCGGAGACCGGCCCTTCCGGGACTTCCACGCCTCAGGTTCGGGACGTCCTGGATCTCACCCGGTGAACAGCATGTACGCAGGTTCGGTGTGGATGTGGAACACCTGCGGGTTCACGCCGATCGGACCGTCGATGACGCAGGTCCGCACGAGCCCCGCCAATCCCGACGGCAGGGGCTTCACGACGGGGTCGGAGGTGACGCCGTCCTCGGTGATCGTGTAGGTCCCTCCCATGAGCAGGATCGGGCTCGTGTCGCCGATCGGCCAGCCGGGTGTGCCGAGCGGTGCCTGCACCGTGTACGCGTCCTGTCCGCAGACGACGTTCCACGTGTAGACGCCCTTCGGCGCCGCCGCGGCCGGACCGGCGAGCGCGACGACGATCGCCATCGCTGCCACGAACATCGGGATCTTCCTCATCTCGTCGACCTCCCTTCCCGACGCGCCGGACCGGTCCGGGCACGTCGATGCATGGATCCTCGGCAGGAGGTTTCCGCCTACGTCCGCTCGCGCCGGGCCGATGATCGCGGCGGAAGGAACCGCGGCTAACCCGATACCACTCGGTACAGGTGCCAGCGGTCGGGGACACCTTTCAGCTCGTGCTCGCCGGCGTCCTCGAACACGAGACCCGAGCCCGCGGTGAGGTCCCTCACGGTCGAGGAGGCCAGGATCTCGCCCGCGGTCGCCTTCGCGCCGATCCGCGAGCCGATCACGACCGCGATCCCGCCCACCTTCCCGTCGATCGCGACGACCTCACCCGTGTGCAGGCCCGCCCGGACCTCGAGGCCGAGGGGCGCGAGGGCCTCGTGGATCGCCTGCGCGCATCGGACCGCGCGGGCTGGGCCGTCGAACGTCGCGAAGAAGCCGTCGCCCGCGGTGTCCATCTCGACCCCGCGGGACCGTGCGAGCAGGTCGCGCACGATCCGGTGGTGGTGTTCCACCAGGTCCCGCCACGCGCGGTCGCCGAGCGTTGCCGCCTTCTGCGTGGACCCGACGATGTCCGTGAACAGGACCGTGGCGAGGGCGCGGTCGCCGCCGACCACGGGGCGAGATCCCGTGACGAACTCCTGGATCTCCGCGACGACCTCGTCCGACTGGGGGCCGAGGAAGAACGGGTGCTCGTGGCCCGGGAACTCGACGAAGCGGGCACCTTCGATGTGCGCGGCCAGATCGCGCACCGCCTCGACGTCGGCGACGGGGTCGTCGGTCCGGTTCATGACGAGCGTCGGGACGTGGATGCTCGACAGGATCCCTCGCACGTCGAGGTCCAGATTCATCCGCTCGAGCGCCGCGAGCGCTCCCGGTGTGGCGGCGGAGCGGAAGAAGCGACGGAGCCATCCCTTCTCCTCCTCGGGCATGCGGTCATCAGCTCCCGCACCGGGACCGAAGAGGTAGCGGTCGGTCACGCCGTGTTCGGCGAGCTCCTCGATGTCGGCGAGCGCTTCCTCCAACGACATGCCCCACGGGTAGTCCTCGCTCCTGACCCAGGTCGCCTGAGTGCCCCAGATGATCAGACCGCTCGTCCGCTCGGGGTATGTGGCCGCGAACACGCAGGCCATGCTGCCGCCCTCTGACGTGCCGAAGACGTACGCGCGCTCGCTGCCGACCGCGTCCATGACGGCGCGGATGTCGTCGGTCCGCTCCTCGAGCGTCGCGGGGCCCGGCGGCCGATCGCTCATACCGGTGCCACGCTTGTCGAACCGGATCAGGCGCGCGAACGAACTCAGGCGCTCGATCAACGACGCGGCATACGGGAACTCCCAGAAGAGCTCGAGGTGCGACACCGTGCCGGGGGCGTGCACGAGGTCGACCGGGTTGCCCTCGCCCGTCACCTGGTACGCGACCATCACGTCCCCGCTCCGTGCGTACCGCGTATCGGGGTGGGGGATCATCGGTGATGCTCCCTTCCGGTGGGGTGCCCGGGCGGAACGTCCGCGCTTACGCTCGCGAGCCTAGCCCGGCATCCGCAGCGCCGCACCAGCCTCGACTGCGCTAGGGTTCCACGCATCTTCCCGACCATCCCACACGGAGGCACCGCATGAACATCCGACCGGCAACCGTCGCCGACGCCGACTTCCTGAAGAAGATGCTCTACGAGGCCGCCACCTGGAACCCCGACTGGCCGCGCGAGCAGGTCATCGAGGCCCTCGCTGACCCACTGCTCGAGCGCTTCCACCGCGACTGGGGCCGAGCAGGCGACACGGGGGTCATCGCCGAGCTCGACGGCGTTCCCGTCGGCGCCGCGTGGTTCCGCCTCTTCAGCGCCGCCGAGCCCGGCCACGGCTTCGTCGACGAGCAGACGCCCGAGCTCGGGATCGCCGTCGAGCCGCTCCACCGCCGGAAAGGCATCGGCGAGACGCTGCTGCGGGCGCTCATCTCCGAGGCTCGCCAGCAGGGGTTCCATGCCCTGTCGCTCTCGGTCGCGCCGCACAACCGCTCGCGGATGATGTACGAGCGAACCGGGTTCGAGAAGGTCGGCGAGGAAGGCGACAGCTGGACGATGCTGCTGCGCCTCGCCTAGCGGGTCGGCTCCTCGGAGGGCGCCGGCTCCTCGACTGAGGTGTCGGCCCGCTCCGCCTCCTCGGCGCGGATCGTGCGGAGCCGGTGCCAGACGAACCACACCGCGCCGGCGACGACGGCCACCACGATCGCCCACGCGAAGGGACGGATGAAGCGTTCGACCTCGTCCCACCGCTCGCCGAGCTTGTAGCCGAGCCACGTGAGCAGCAGGCACCAGGGCAGGGAGCCGAGGACCGTATACAAGGTGAACCGCTTCAGGTCCATCCGCACGACCCCGGCCGGCAGGCTGATGAAGGTGCGGATCACCGGCAGCAGCCGCCCGAAGAACACGGTCGGCTGGCCGTGGCGCTCGAACCAGTCGTGGGCGCGATCGACTTCGTGCGGCCGGATGAGCAGGTAGCGACCCCACCGCGCGACGAAGGGCCGTCCGCCCGCGTATCCGGCCCAGTACGCGAGCCAGGACCCGACGAGGTTGCCGCCGGTGCCGGCGAGCACGACGAGCCAGAAGTCGAGCTGCTGCTGGGGGGCCAGGAACGGCGCCGAGACGAGCGCGCCGCCGAACAGCATCGTGACCTCGCTCGGGATCGGGACGCAGGCCGACTCGAGCACCATGAGCAGGAAGATCGCCAGGTAGCCGTAGGTGGCGATCTCGTCGGTGACGAAGGTCGTGAACAGCGCGAGCAGCTCGAGCTCCAAGCGGGTGGGGACCGACCGAGGGTATCACCGGGCCCGGCCGGAGCAGCCCGGGGCCGGAACCGCCCGCCGCCCGAGCATCCCGGGGTTGCGCGAAGGTGCTGGTACCCTGCGGCGCTGGGGGCTCGCCGGCCGGGTGGGCCGCCGTATCCCCTTCGAGCGCAGAGGCAGGCCGCAGGCATGGCGAAGACCCTCGTGGTCGTCGAGTCGCCCGCGAAGGCGAAGACGATCGAGAAGTACCTGGGGTCGGACTACTCGGTCCGGGCCTCCTACGGCCATATCCGTGACCTGCCGAAGAGCGACCTCGGCGTGGACGTCGACGGTGAGTTCCGGGTCACCTACGAGGTCCCCGAGGACTCCAAGCGCCACGTCGCCGAGCTGAAGAAGGCGCTGAAGCAGGCCGACGACCTCGTGCTCGCGACGGACTACGACCGCGAGGGCGAGGCGATCGCGTTCCACGTGGCCTCGCTCCTCGGCGTGGACCCGGAGGGTGCGAAGCGCGTCACCTTCACCGAGATCACGCGCGACGCGATCCTCGAGTCCTTCGCCCATCCGCGCGAGATCGACCTGAAGCTCTTCGACGCGCAGGAAGCCCGCCGGGTCCTCGACCGCCTGGTCGGCTACAAGATCAGCCCGATCCTGTGGCGGCGGGTCCGCCCGGGCCTGTCGGCCGGCCGCGTCCAGTCCGTCGCCGTCCGCCTGATCGTCGAGCGCGAGCGCGAGATCCGCGCGTTCGTGCCGGTCGAGTACTGGAGCGTCGACGTCCGCCTCGCGCCCGACGGCGACGAGCACGCGTTCCTCGCCCGCCTGACGCAGATCCCCGAGGGCAAGCTCGCGACCTCGCCCGACAAGAAGGGCATCGTGCTCTCGGCGGAGGCCGAGGCGCACACGCACGTCGAACGCCTGCGTCGAGCCGACTACCGCGTCACGAACGTCGAGCGCAAGGAGCGCAAGCGCTCGCCGGCGCCGCCCTTCACGACCTCGACGCTGCAGCAGGAGGCCGCGCGCAAGCTCGGGTTCGGAGCGCGCCGGACGATGACACTCGCGCAGCGCCTGTACGAGGGGATCGCGCTGCCGGGCGAGGGCACGGTCGGCCTCATCACCTACATGCGCACGGACTCCGTGAACCTGGCCGAGTCCGCTCTGCGCGAGATCGCCGGCTTCATCCGCACCGAGTACGCCCCCGAGTACTCGCTCGCCGAGCCGCGTCGCTACCGGACGCGCTCGCGCAACGCGCAGGAGGCGCACGAGGCGATCCGCCCGACCTCGGTGCTGCGCCACCCCGCGCGCGTGGCCGCGGCGCTCGACCGCGATCAGCTCCGTCTCTACACGCTGATCTGGCAGCGGACGGTCGCGAGCCAGATGGCCGAGGCGCGCTTCAACCAGGTCGGCGTCGACGTGGAGGGCTCGGTCGAAGGGCTCACGTATGGACTGCGAGCGACGGGCCAGACCCTGATCTTCGACGGGTTCATCCGCGTGTACCGGGAGGGTCGCGACGAGGGCCCCGACGAGGACGCCGAGGCCCGCCTGCCCGAGCTCACCGTCGATCAGCTCCTTCGGATGCTCGAGGTCCTGCCCGAGCAGCACTTCACGCAGCCGCCGCCCCGGTTCAGCGAGGCCTCGCTCGTGAAGACGCTCGAGGAGCTCGGCATCGGGCGGCCGTCGACGTACGCCTCGATCATCTCGACGATCCAGGACCGCGGGTACGTTCGCCTGCAGGACAAGCGCTTCTACCCGGAGGACGTCGCCGAGGTCGTGATCGACAAGCTCGTCGAGCACTTCCCCGAGATCGTGAACGTGAACTTCACGGCGAAGATGGAGGAGGAGCTCGACCTCATCGCCGAGGGCGACATCCCGCGCGTCCGCGTGCTCGGCGACTTCTGGGGTCCGTTCCGCGAGGACCTCGAGCGCGCCGAGGAGAAGTTCGAGCGGTACGTCGAGGAGGTCGACGAGGACTGCCCTCGGTGTATCGAGGAGGGCCGCACGCCGCCCGGCCGCCTGCAGATCCGGCTCGGGCGGTACGGGCGATTCATCGGCTGCTCGCGGTACGCGGCCGAGGACGGGGGCTGCAAGTACATCCGCAACCTGAACGGCGAGGAGCGCCCCGAGCCGGAGCTGCTCGACGAGACCTGCCCCGAGTGCGGGCGTCAGCTCGCGCGCAAGGTCGGACGGTACGGGCCGTTCATCGGGTGCTCGGGCTACCCCGAGTGCCGGTACATCAAGAAGGAGCCGCCGAAGTCGACCGGCATCACCTGTCCGCAGTGCAAGCAGGGGGAGATCGTCGAGAAGCGCACGCGCTTCGGGATCATGTACGGCTGCGACCGCTATCCCGAGTGCGACTTCGCGGTGAACAACCCGCCGGTCGCCGACCACCCCTGCCCCGAGTGCGGATCGCTGCTGGTGCGCCGGCCGAAGTCGTACCGTTGCTGGAACTGCGCGGCCGAGCTCGACCTGTCCTTCGAGGTCACGAAGCCCGGGGACGTCGAGGCCGAGGCCGAGTCGCGCGCCGCGAAGGCAGCGGCTCGAGTGGCCCGCGCGGCGGCGAAGAAGAAGACCACCGCGAAGAAGACCACCGCCAGGAAGAAGACGACCGCCGCGAGGAAGAAGAAGGCGTAGTTGTCCACGATCGCCGACGAGGTCGCAGCGCTCCGAGGCACGAAGCCGGCGACCTTCAAGGATCTCCTCACCCACCCGGCGTTCTCGAAGCTCCTCGCGGCACAGACCGTCTCCTCGCTCGGCGACTGGGTGGGGTTCGTCGCGGTCACGGCGTTGGTGAACCGCTTGGGCGGCAACGTCGGCGCGTACGCCGTCGCCGGCGTGATGGTCGCGCGTATGGCCCCCGCGATCTTGTTCGGGCCCATCGCGGGCGTGCTCGTCGACCGCCTGGACCGCAAGAAGATGATGATGTTCGCGGATCTGTCCCGCGGGGCGCTCTACGCCTCGATGCCGTTCCTCGGCAAGCTGTATCTGATCTTCTTCGTCTCCTTCGTGATCGAGTGCTTCTCCCTGCTCTGGAGCCCGTCCCGAGACGCGAGCCTGCCGAACCTGGTGCCACGTCGACAGCTCGCGAACGCGAACTCGCTCGGCCTCGTGACCACGTACGGCACGCTGCCGCTGGGCGGCTTGATCTTCGCGTTCGTGGCCGGCGGCTCCGGCCTCTTCCCGGTCCTCAGCAACAACCCGCAGGCCCTTCCGCTGCTGCTCGACGGGAGCACCTTCCTGTTCTCGGCGTTCATGCTCAGCCGGATCCGGTTCCCGGAGCCCGCGGCCCACAAGGTCGAGCGGCTCGATATGTCCCGCGTCGGCCGGGACATCGTCGATGGGCTCCGGTTCCTGCGCGAGAACTCGATCGCCTCGGCGATGACGCTCGGCATCGTGGTCGCCTTCACGTCCGTGGGGGCGGTCCTCGCGGTCGGGAACCCTTTCGCGACGAAGACGCTCGGCGCCGGCGACACCGGGTGGGGGATCCTCGTGACCTCGTTCGGGGTCGGCATGGGGATCGGCATGGCGCTCTCGAACAAGGCGGTCGACTTCGTCGAGCGCGAGCACGTGTTCGTGTGGTCGTTGATCGCGGCGGCCGGCGCGCTGTTCGTGCTCGCCGCGATGCCGAACATCCAGCTCGCTTCGATCGTCACCGTGGCGCTGGGTGTGTTCTGCGGATCCGCGTGGGTGAGCGGCTACGTCTTGCTGCAGGAGAACGTCGAGGACGAGTACCGAGGGCGGACGTTCGGGGCGCTCACGGTGCTCTCGCGGCTCGGGCTGTTCCTGTCGCTCGCCGTCTTCCCGGTCCTCACGGGTATCGTTGGGTCCCGTGAGGTGTTCCTCGGCAGCCATCGCGTGGATCTGTCCGGGGCCCGGGTCGCGCTCTGGGTCGCCGGTGGGATGGTCGTCGTCGCCACGCTGTTCACGCGCCGAGGGCTCTCACGGTTCCGGATCAATCGCCCGCAGCCCCTCACGCTCGTGCCGAAGCTGAAGCGGGCGCCGTCGAACGGGATCTTCATCGCCTTCGAAGGCGTGGAGGGCGCCGGCAAGGGCACCCAGATCCGCCTGGCGAAGGAGTACCTCGAGTCGCGGGGCGTCGACGTGCTCATCACCCGCGAGCCGGGCGGCACGGTCCTCGGCGAGAAGCTCCGCGAGATGCTCCTCGCGCACGAGACCGGCGTCGTCGAGGCCCGGACCGAGGCGCTCCTGTTCGCCGCCAGCCGCGCGCAGCACGTGACCTCGGTGATCCGCCCCGCCCTCGCCGAGGGCAAGGTCGTGATCTGCGACCGCTACATCGACTCGAGCCTCGCCTACCAGGGCTCGGCCCGCGGCGTCGGCGAGCAGGACGTCCTCACGCTCAACGTGTGGGCGACGCAGGGCCTGTTCCCCGACCTCACGATCCTGCTGCACCTCGAGCCGGAGGCCGGGCTCCTGCGTTCGCTCGAGGAGCCCGACCGCATCGAGATGGAGGGAGGCGAGTTCCACGCGAAGGTCGCGGACGCCTACCTGAAGATCGCCGAGGAGCACCCCGAGCGCTTCATCGTCATCGACGCCGACGACACGCCCGAACGTGTCCACGAGCAGGTCGTCGCGGCGCTCCAGCGGGTGCTGAAGG
>JBLNAW010000171.1:0-4120 GCA_050259555.1 Solirubrobacterales bacterium | reverse complement strand
GACGGCGGCGAGCAGACCCAGGGCAACGGTCACGTGACCGGCCCGACGGGCGGCAACGGGAACGGCCACGGGGGCTCCCCGACCCCGAGCACGACCATCGTGCCGGGCGAGAACCCGATCCAGCACGTCGTGTTCATCGTCAAGGAGAACCGCACCTTCAACAACTACTTCGCGACGTACCCGGGGGCGGCCGGCGCGACCGAGGGCGGCACGATCGAATGCACCGACAAGGGTTGCACGGATGGACCGGTCGTCCAGCTCACCCACGGCGTCGACCAGTACGACCACGACATGACGCACTGCTTCCGGTGCGGGCTCACCGCGATCAACGACGGGAAGATGAACGGCTTCAACTGGATGAACGGTCCCATCCCGACCGATGCGGAGAAGGCGCCGCTCTACGGCCACGACATGCAGGGCTACTCGTACCTCGAGCGCGAGGACCTGCCGAACTACTGGGCGTACGCAGATCGCTTCGTGCTGGCCGATCACTTCTTCACACCGATGTACGGACCGACCCTGCCCGAGCATCTCTACGCGATCGCCGCACAGTCGAACGGCATCGTCGACAACAAGTCGACGACCGATCACGCGGGCAACTACTGCGACGACCCCACCGAGTACGCGACGCGCTTCCCGCCGCACCTATCCGCCGGCGACCAGCGCGACATCATGCAGCTCGAGGAGAAGATCACCGAGAACGGCGACAACGCCTACGGCATCGGCAACTACTGGGACAGCGTCCGCCTGTGCTTCGACATCCCCGTCCTGCCCGACCAGCTCGAGCAGGCCGGCATCTCGTGGAAGTACTACGCGACCCAGGACGCGTGGATGAATGCGATGCAGATGATCAAGCACGTCCGGTACGGACCCATGTGGGACAAGGTCCAGGATCCCGAGAACTTCGTCCAGGACGTCCGCCGCGGTGAGATGCCGCAGGTCTCCTGGATCATCCCGCCCGAGTCCTACAACGAGCACCCCGGCGAGGGGAAGAGCAGCTGCGCGGGCGAGAACTGGACCGTGCAGCAGGTGAACACGGTCATGAAGAGCGAGTACTGGGACTCGACGCTCATCGTGGTCGTGTGGGACGACTTCGGCGGCTTCTACGACCCGGTCGTGCCGCCCCACTACGACATCATGGGCCTCGGGCCGAGGACGCCGGCGCTCATCATCTCGCCGTACACGCGGCAGGGGGACAACCCGGCCGGTGGGTACGTGGACAGCACCACGTACGAGTTCTCCTCGGTGCTCGCCTTCATCGAGCAGCTCTTCGGGCTCGACCCGATGACCGAGCGCGACGCCAAGGCGACCCCGCTCACCGGCGCGCTCGATTTCGAGCACCCGAACTTCGACAAGCTGGTCCTGCCGCTTCGCCAGGACTGCCCCTACGGGACCTCGTTCTCGCAGTTCCGCTCGAGCTGGCCGTTCCTGCGGACGATCGGCTCACCGCTCGACTGAACCCGCACCGTCGGTGGGTCCCTGCGTCATCCGCCGTACGACCCCGGCTCGGAGAAGGCCTCGCCGACGCAGTCCGTGCGGAGTGGGAGCGGGTCCGGCGGTCTCGGCTCCTGCTCGAAGTCGAAGGCCGAGATCAGCGGCGTCGCCTCACGGTCGCGGTGCGTGAGCTGCGTGAGTCCCCAGTTGTCCTCGATGAACCGCAGGACGCTCGAGAACTCGCCGAGCTCGGAGGTCACGAACCCCTGCTTCGCGTACGGCGAGATGATGAGCAGCGGCACGCGGATCCCGAAGCCGAAGTCATCGACCTGTGGCGGCGGCACGTGGTCGTAGAAGCCGCCGTAGTCGTCCCACGTGATGAAGATCGCGGTGTCCTGCCAGTCCGGGCCCTCCATGATCGCGTTCACGATGCGCGTGGTCCAGTTCTCGCCGTGGCACAGGCTGTACTCGGGGTGATCGGACACCTCGAAGCGCGGCGTCACCCAGGTGACCGGCGGGAGCAGGCCGGCCTTCGCCTGCTCGGCGACGTCGTCGACCGGGAAGATGTGCTGCTGCCACACCGCGGGATCGTTGCGGATGTGCTTGACGGCGTCGTACGCGGACCAGATGTAGCCGTTCTGCCACTGGGTCGCCGCGTAGTACCCCCACGGGATGCCGGCCTCGCTGAGCAGGTCGCCCTCGGTCGTGAAGTCGAAGCACGGGGCCACCTTCTTGGCGTTGCCCTCACTGTCGTAGACGTCGATCGAGGCGCTCGGGAGCGAATCGCACCCCCACGCCTTGAACAGCCCGGTTTCCTGGTGGTGCTCGCGCAGGAGGTCCTCGCCCTGAGGCGGATTCTCGTGCGCGCCGCCCGACGTCGCCGCGATCGTGTACAGGTGGTTCGGGAACGAGGGGCCCTGGGCGCTCGCGAAGAAGTTGTCTCCGAGCACGTACTCGGAAGCCCATCGCCAGTAGTTCGGGAGATCGCCGGGCGAGTACTGCGTGTACGCGTATCGGTCGGCCGCCTTGCTGATCGTCGCGAACCCGTCCATCTTCCCGTCGTTCCACGCCTGCAGCGAGCACCAGTAGCAGTGCTTGATGTCGGTGGGCAGCCGGTCGGGCGCCTGCGTGAGGGGCCGAGGCTCGCCCTGGTCCATCCCGACGGTGACGCCGTTCGCGCCGGGGAACCGGCCGAACATGTTGTCGAAGGTCCGGTTCTCCTTGATCACGAAGACGACGTGCTTGATCGGCGTCGCGGTATGAAGGGCCGCGGCGTCGAAGGGCTTGGGCGCCGTCCCGTACTCGAGCGGAGCGACGGGTGTCCAGTGGGGCAGGTCGTCGCCGCAGGCGACCGCGAGGAGCGTGACGACGGCGACGAGGGCGAGGAGACGGATGGCTCGCACGGCCCCGCAACGGTACCCGAGCCCGGAGCGCTCGGCGGGATTCAGGTCGAGTGGCGTGGTGGGCGAGCCGCCCGGAAGACCGCCGGTGGGGCGTTCCGAGCGTGTTCGAGCACGCGGTTCAGCCCGCGCGTGCCGTTCGTCCGAGCGTCGCGCACGAGGCTGAGGTCGAGGGTCTCGATCGCGAACCCCTCCTCGAGGCCGAGCTCGAACAGCACCCGCCCGTGCGGGTCGACCCCGATCGAGTGCCCGCCCCCGATGCTCGGGACCGCGTTCACGTTGAGGACGTAGCACTGGTTCGCGATCGCGTTCGCCCGCGCGAGCACGAGCTCCTGCTCGCGGTCGGCGGTCGTCGTGAGCGTGGGATGCAGGATGACCTCGGCGCCTCGGAACGCGAGACCTCGGGCCATCTCCGGGAACCAGCCGTCGTAGCAGATGAGCACGCCGAGCGTTCCCACGCCGGGGACCTGGAACACCGGAGGAGCCTGGAGGCCCCGGTCCAGGTCCTCGTACGGCATCCACGGGAAGACCTTGCGGTACCTGACCACGAGCTGGCCCGACGGATCGAACACGAGCGCGGTGTTGTGGAGCTTGTCGCCCGCCCGCTCGGCCACGGAGCCGGCGCACACCCATCGGCGGGCCTTCACGGCGAGCGCGCCGAGGCGCTCGCTGAGCGGTCCGGGGATCGGCTCGGCCACGCGACGGAGGAAGTCCGGCGGCCCGGCGGTCCACGGGTCCTCACCGGTGAGGAAGAGCTCGGGGAACAGGTACAGGTCCACCTGCGGGAAGACCTGCCGGTGCATCCGCACGAGTCCCTCGAGCTTGTCGAGCGTGGCCTCGGCGTCCCAGGGGACGGGGGCCGCCTGCGCGGCCAGGACCGTGAGCATGGGGGCGCGTCCCGTCGGCGGCATCAACACTCCGTGAGGTCGAGCGTCGCGCCCTCGGCGCCGCCGATGCGGACCGAGCGCTCGTCGGCCGCGGTCCGCGTCGCGGTCCACGGGTCGTCGGCGGTTCCGGGGTCGAGGAGGTACCGGGGGAAGTCGCTCGCCGCGAGCTCCAGTCGGAGGCGATGCCCTGGCGTCACGCGGTAGCCGGTGTGCCCGAGGTCAACCTCGACGCGTCCTCTGCCCCTCGGCACGCGGGCGATGCCCTGGAGGATCCGCCGGGCGCGACCGCTCGGGAACACGTCCACGAGCTTCGCCGTGAGATGTGCGTTCGAGCTCGACGCCGCGACCTCGGCGCTCACGCGCACGGGCCCGGCGAGATCCAGCGGCGCGCGGCTCGGC
>JBLNAW010000170.1:0-4286 GCA_050259555.1 Solirubrobacterales bacterium | reverse complement strand
AGGACGGAGCCGTTCGCGCCCGCGCGCTCGAGGCGCTCGAGAAGATCCGCGAGTCTCGCGTCTTCTGACCGGGCCAGCAGGCGTCGCGGAACCTGGATAGGGTTGCCCTGGAGGCCGTATGCCCACGCCGCCCGTCCTCGAGTGCCGGAACCTCCGCAGGTCCTTCGGTGACCTCGTCGCCGTGAACGGGGTCGGCTTCACCGTGGCTCCCGGCGAGACCTACGGGCTCCTCGGACCGAACGGTGCCGGCAAGACCACCACGATCTCGATGATCGCGGGGCTGCTCGAGCGCGACGACGGCGACGTGCTCATCGAGGGAGCCTCGCTCACGACGACCAGCGTGAGCACGAAGTCCGCCATCGGGTACGTGCCGCAGGACCTGGCGATCTACCCCGACCTCTCCGGCCGCGAGAACCTCCGTTTCTTCGCGCGCCTGTACGGGATGAGCGGTGACGCGCTCGCGCGGCGCATCGACGAGGTGCTCGAGATCGTGGGGCTCGCCGATCGTGCCGGCGACCTGTCGAAGGAGTACTCGGGCGGGATGAAGCGGCGGCTCAACATCGGGATCGGGTTGCTCCACCGACCGAAGTTGCTGATCCTCGACGAGCCGACGGTCGGCGTGGACCCGCAGAGTCGCAACGCGATCCTGGAGAGCGTGGATCAGCTCTCCGCCGAGGGCATGGCCGTCCTGTACACGACGCACTACATGGAAGAGGCCGAGCGCCTGTGCGACCGGGTGGGGATCATCGACCTCGGCGAGCTGAGGGCCGAGGGCACCCGGCGCGAGCTCGTCGCCCTCGTCGGCGAGCGGGACGGCGTCCTGCTCGCGCTGGCGGGCGACGTCTCGGCGGCCGCGGCCGCGTGCCGGGATCTCCCCGCCGTCCACGACGTCACCGCGAAGGACGAGCACCTCGAGCTCGTCGTCGACGAGGCGCGCAGGACGCTGCCGGCGATCCTCGCGACCGTGTCCGACGCGGGCGCCTCGGTGCGCTCGGTCGAGGTGACCGAGCCGAACCTCGAGGCGGTCTTCCTGCACCTGACGGGCAAGGCGCTCCGGGACTGAGCCGTGCGCGCCGCGCTGCTCATCGCGGGCAAGGATCTCCGGCAGCGGTTGCGAGACCGTTCGGCCGTCATGATCGCGTTCGTCGTGCCGCTCGGACTCGCGTTCGTGTTCAACGCGACCCTCGGCGGCATCGCCTCCGGTGGAACCGCGTTCACGTACGCCGTGCTCGACGAGGATCGGTCTGCGGTCTCGGCCGTCTTCGTCGACGAGGTGCTGCCCCGGGTCGAGGAGAGCGGCGCGATCGAGGTTCGGGCGGTCTCGAGCGAGGACGAGGGACGCGGTCTCTTGACGTCCGGCGCGGCCGCCGCGATGTTCGTCGTGCCCGAGGGCTTCGGCGCCGCCGTCCAGGGGACGGACCCCGCCGAGATCCGGGTCGTCGGCAACGTCGACGAGCCGACGGGGGCGCAGGTCGCACGCTCGATCGCGAGCCGGTTCGTCGCGGACCTGAGCGCGGTGCGCCTCGAGGTGGCGACCGCGGCCGAGCCGCACACCGGCGAGCCGGCCCAGCTCGCGGCCCTCGTCGAACGCGCGAGGGCGGTCGCGAACCCCGTCGTGGTCGCCGACGTCGCGACCTCGACGAAGGAGCTCGACACCACGACGTACTACGCGGCCGGCATGGCCGTGTTCTTCCTGTTCTTCACGGTGCAGTTCGGCGTCGCGAGCCTGCTCGAGGAGCGCAAGGACGGCACCCTCTCGCGGCTGCTCGCCGCGCCGATCGGCCGAGGCGCGATCCTGGGCGGGAAGCTGTTCACGAGCTTCGTGCTCGGCGTGCTGTCGATGACGACCCTCATCGTGGCGACCTCGCTGCTGCTGGGCGCCGCGTGGGGGAGCTCCGTCGGCGTCGCGCTGCTCGTGCTCTCGGGGGTGCTCGCGGCGATCGGGGTGATGGCGCTCGTCGCGACGATGGCGAAGACCTCGGAGCAGGCGGGGAACTGGCAGTCGATCATCGCGGTGGTGCTCGGGATGCTCGGCGGCGTGTTCTTCCCGATCTCGCAGGCGCCGGGCATCCTGCCGAAGCTCAGCCTGCTCACGCCGCAGGCGTGGTTCATGCGAGGGCTCTCGGACCTGGCCGGCGGCGGCTCGTGGGCCGTCGTGTGGCCCTCGGTGCTCGCGATGGCGGCGTTCGCGGCCGCGACCGGGGCGATCGCGGCGATCCGGCTGGATCGGATGGCACGGCTGTGAAGGCGCTCGCGATCGCCGCAGTGAACGTGCGCCGGATGCTCCGCGAGCGCTCGAACGTGTTCTTCGTCTTCGTGGTCCCGATGCTGCTGATCCTCGTGCTCGGTGTGAGCTTCGGCACCGGGTTCGAGCCGAAGATCGGGGTGGTCGCCGTGGACCCGGGCCCGCTCGGCACCGACCTGGTCCACACGCTCGGGGCGGTGCCCGACGTGCAGGTCGAGCGCGTCGCCACGCTCGAGGACCTACGGACCTCGGTCGAGCGAGGGCAGCTCCAGGCCGGCATCGTGCTCCCGGAGGGCTACGACGCGGCGATCCGCGCGGGACAGGACGTCCAGGTGCGCTACGTGGCACGGCAGGACGAGCAGGGGCTCCAGCTCGCGGAGACCGTCCGTGCGGCGGTGGCCGAACAGGGGCAGCTGCTGCGGGCGGCTCGGTTCTTCGTCTCCGAGGGCGTGGGCACGTTCGAGGAGGGGCTCGCTCGGGCCCGGGTGGCGTCCTCCACGCTCGCCCCGGTCCAGGTGGTTGCGACGACGGCGGGGGAGGCGCGCTTCCCGAGGAACCTGGGCCGGTTCGACCTCGGCGCGAGCTCGCAGCTCCTGCTCTTCATCTTCCTCACGTCGATGACGAGCGCCGTGGCGCTCATCGAGACCCGCCGGCTCGGCCTCTCGCGGCGGATGCTCTCGACGCCGACGCCGGCGCGCTCGATCGTCGCCGGCGAGGCGCTCGGCCGCTTCGGCATCGCGATGGTGCAGGGCCTGTTCATCATGCTCGGCTCGCTCATCGTCTTCGGGGTGGATTGGGGCGAGCCGATCGGCTCGGCGTCCCTGCTGGTCTCGTTCGCGCTCGTCGGCGCCGGCGCGGGGATGTTCCTCGGGTCGCTCCTTCGGACCGAGCAGCAGGCGATCGGGCTCGGGATCCTCATCGGCTTGGGGATGGGGGCGCTCGGCGGGTGCATGGTGCCGATGGAGTTCTTCTCCTCGACGATGCGCACGGTCGCCCACTTCACGCCGCACGCCTGGGCGATCGACGGCTACGCGGAGCTGGTCCGTCGGCACGGAGGGCTGGCTGACGTATCGGCGTACGTCGGCATCCTGCTCGGGTACGCGGCGGTCCTGCTCGGGTTCGCGTCCTGGCGCCTGCGCCACGCGATCACGGGGTAACCGCGCAGGCCTGGGCGCTGACGCGCGGAGCGCTCCCCGATAGGGTGCCGGGACGACCCGAGGAGGTCCCGATGAGTGGTGTGCCGACCGAGCTCCCGCCCCCGCCCCCGCTGCGTTCGCGGAGCGTCGGCGAGATCCTGTCCGTCGCGTTCGACCTGTACGGACGATCCTGGCGGACGCTGATCCCCCTGGTGGCCGTCGTGGTGGTTCCCCTGTCGATCCTGCAGTACGCGGTCGACGAGGCGCTCGGGAGCGACGCTGCCTGGCAGGGGGCCACCGGCGGGTTCCTGATCGTGATCGTCAGCCTGTTCGCGACGCTCGTCGTCGCCGGGGCGGTGGCCTGGGCGGCGGCCGGCGTGCTCGTCGGTCGCGAGACCGATCTCGCGGAGGCCTACCGGTTCGGGACGGCGCGGATGTGGTCGCTCCTGCTCGTCGGCGTGCTCGTCGGGCTCGCGGTCGCGGGCGGGTTCATCCTGCTCGTCATCCCAGGGTTCATCTTCCTCACGAGGTTCTCGGTCTCGGTGGTGGCCCTCGTCGTCGAGGGCAAGCGCGGCCGAGACGCCCTCTCGCGATCGTGGAACCTCGTGCGCGGGCACTCCTGGCCGGTGTTCGGCACCCTGATCGTCGCCGGGTTCCTCACCGGCATCGTGAGCGGCATGCTCTCGGCGCCGTTCCCGCACTCGTGGTTCGCGCGCGGGCTGATGGCGGGGATCGGCTCGGCGATCACGACTCCGTTCACGAGCCTCGTGATCAGCCTGATCTACTTCGACCTTCGGGTCCGCAAGGAGAGCCTGAACGTCGCCGGCCTCAAGCAGGAGCTGCGCGCGGCCGCTCCGTAGCGTGTCGGACCCCCCTCCTAGCATCGGGATCGAACGGGCGGAACC
>JBLNAW010000169.1:0-10085 GCA_050259555.1 Solirubrobacterales bacterium | reverse complement strand
TCCGGCTGGGACTTCGTGAAGCTGCAGCCGCGCGCGAGCTGCTTCGCCGAGGCGCTCGGCTCGGAGTACCGGCCCTCGGATCGGGCGAGCGAGGGGCCGGTGCTGATCCGTCCCGCGGTGGCGAGCTCCGAGGACTGGACCCGGGTCCCGGCGGTCGATGCGGGGGTGCCGGCCCTCGCCGATCAGGTGGAGGCGCTCCGGCTGGTCGTCGACGCGCTCGGCCCTTCCGTCCCGGTGATCCAGACCGTGTTCTCGCCGCTCACCGTGGCCGGCTACCTGATCGGCGAGGACCGGCCGCGGATGGCGGCGGAGCTTCGAAGGGGGTCGGGGCAGGTCCAGGCGGCGCTCGCCCGCATCGCGGACGCGCTCGCCGACTTCGCCGCCCGGTCGGTCGCCGCGGGTGCGGCCGGGATCTTCTACGCGATCTCCGGGTTCGCCTCGGCGGACCTCCTTTCTTTGAAGGAGTACGAGGACCTCGCGCTCGCGCACGACGTCCGGGTGCTCGTCGCCGTGCCGGAGGGCGGCTGGTTCAACGTCCTGCACCTCTGCGGTCCGCGCCAGCACTTCGAGCTCCCCTCGATGCTCGACACGCAGGCGGTGAGCTGGTCCCTCCACGAGGCGGGCACCCCCTCGCTCGCCGAGGGCCGGGCCCGGAGTGGGCGCGCGGTGATGGGCGGCATCGACCTGGACACGCTCGTCCGCGGGACGCCCGAGACGTTGCTCGAGCAGGGGCGGGCGGCCGTCACGAGCACCGACGGGGCCGGGATCCTCCTCGCGCCGGGGTGCTCGGTCCCGCCGGGCGCGCCCGAGGAGAACCTCCGGGTGGTCCGGCGGAGCGTCGCCGGGTAGACCCTCTGACGAGCCCGCCCCGCGGTGGCGGCGCGGGCGGGGCCTCTGAGTGGGGTGCTCCCTGCCTAGCGGTGACGGCCCCTGGGGGCGAGGGCCAGGCGCTCCTGCGCGATCGCGCGGAGATCGAGCTCGACGGCGTTCCGCTCGAGCCGGCGCCCTTCCAGCCGTTGCCGCAGCCCGAGGCGGCGGTCGCCGCTGAGCACGAGGTTCGTGAGGTCGAGCTCGAGCGCCGGCTCCAGCTCGATGGTCGGTGCCAACTCGATGGTCGGTTCCATGGTTCCGGTGCCCTTCGCCGTCGGTCGGGTGCTCCCCCAGCCTAGGGGGTCTCGAGAGCAAGGAGAACCGGGCGTTCGGCCATCTGGCGGGTCCGAAGGGCGAGTCTTCCTAGGTCGGAAGTCCGATCTCGAGAACCGAGCCGTGACGTGAAGGAAGAGTGACAAGATGGCCCCTCCGGTTTGACGGCGAGCGCGGGAGCCCGTACGTTGCGTGGTGAGAAGCCGCTGGAGCCCTCGGGCCCCGGCGGTTTCTCACTTCCGGCGTCCGATCTCGACGAACTCGGCTACCCTCCACACCTCGAGCGAGGAGCACGGTGGAAGACCGGGACGTGACGGCGCGGCAGAGCGACGACGGCGACACGGCCGTCCTGGCTCCGAGCCTCGAGGCGTTCTCGCCGATGCTGCTCCACTCCCGCCGCGCCACGGGACCGGTCGTCGGCCGCGAGGCGGAGCTCGACGCGATCCGCCAGGAGCTCGCCACCGCGCGGGCCGGCAGGCTCACCGGGCTGAGCCTCGAGGGCGAGCCCGGGATCGGCAAGACCCGCCTGCTGCTCGCCGCGAACGAGCTCGCGTCGGAGGACGGCTTCACGACGATCGCCGTCACCGCGGACGAGGAGCTCCGAGGCCCGTTCCTGCTGGCGCGCTCCATCGTCGGCTCGCCGGCTGCGCTGGCCGCCGCGGGGTCACCCGAGGCCGCGGGAGCGCTCGCGGCGTGCCTCGACTCGATGTCCGGCCGGGACGACCCCGGGTTCGCGTCCCTGCCGCCCGATGCCCGGTTGCTCCGAACCTTCGACCTCGGCGCGGTCGCGTTCCGGGCGCTCGCGAAGGAGCGGCCGCTCGCGGTGCTGATCGACGACCTCCAGTGGGCGGACGACGACAGCCTGCGGCTGATCCGGTACGTCGTGCGCTCGGACGGCGCGAGCCCGATCTTCCTGATGTTCGCGATCCGCCCCGAAGAGCTCGCGCAGGTGACCGAGGCCGTGAACCTGATCGCCGACATGGACCGGATCGGGCTGCTGCGGCGTTTGAAGGTGGACCGGCTCACGCAGGCCAAGACGGGCGAGCTGCTCGGGCAGGCGCTCGGCGGACCGGTCGACGCTCGGGACGTGGTGGTGATGCACGCCCAGGCCGAGGGCGTGCCCTTCATCGTCGAGGCCATGGCGCAGGCGTACCGGGACCAGGGGCTCATCCAGGAGATCGACGGAACCTGGCACCTGGCGCGCAACGCCGAGCGGATGGTGCCCTCGGCGGTCCGCACGCTGATCTCGCGCAGAGCCGCCCACCTGCCCGAGGAGACCACGGCGCTCCTCGCCCTCGCGGCGGTGCTCGGCCGTCACTTCAGCCTGAAGGACCTCCGCGAGGTCGAGCTGCGGGTGGGCGGGACCGGACGCGGGCCGGAGGAGCTCGCTCGCTGTCTCGAGCCGGCCGTGACCGCAGGTCTGCTCGTCGAGCACCCCGAGGGATCCGCCGCCGACTACAGCTTCCAGCACGAGCAGGTCCGCGACTTCGCGATGGCGACCCTCACGCCCTCGAAGCGGCGCGCGGTCCACGGCGCGATCGTGGCGCTCTTGCTCTCGGGGGAGCCCTCGCCCGCGAGCCTCCCGCTGCTGGCCTACCACGCGAAGGAGGCCGGCGACGCCGCGGTGTGCGTCCGGTTCTCGATCGAGGCGAGCCGGAACGCGCTCGCCGCGAACGCTCCCGAGGAGGTGCTGCGCGTCGTCGAGCTCGCCCTCCCCTCCGCCGCGTCGTCGCAGGAGCGTCTGGACCTCCTCGAGGAGCGGGACCAGGCGCTCGACATGCTCCGTCGCCCGAGCGACCGGCTGGAGGGGCTCGCGGAGCTCTCGGCGCTCGCGGAGGCGCTCGGCGATTCGCACCTCGAGCTGGACGTCCGGCTGCGCCGGGCCTCGGCACTCCGCGTGGCCGAGGAGATGGACCGCGCCGCCGAGCTCGCGCGCGAGGTCCGCGCGCTCGCCGTGGAGCGGGGCGACCGTGGCGCCGAGCTCGCGGCATGCCTGGAGCTCGGGCAGGACCTGATCCACGCCTCGGCCGGGGAGGCGTTCGTCCCCGCCGAGCGCGAGGTCGATCTCGACGGCGCCGAGGAGGCGTTCCGGCGGGCGATCGAGCTGGCTCGGGAGTTGGATGACGAGCCGAGCCTCGCGGTCGCGCTGCGCGAGACCGGCGTCGTCCTGATCGGACGGATGCGGGCGTGGTTCGTCGAGCAGGTGGAGGCCGGCGCGCACCTGCCGATCGCACAACGTGTCGCGGCTGGCGAGGCGCTCGAGGACATCGTCCCCGAGCTCCCGATCGCGCCGATCGCGTACGAGTGCGCGGGGCTCCTCCAACAGGCGCTCGAGCTGTTCGAGCGACTGGACGACCGTCGCGGCGCGATGGCCTCGATCATCGCGCTCGCGTACATGAGCTGGGGGCCGGACATCCACCTGGGTTCCGGGGCCGCCCGGCACATCGAGGAGATCCGCCGCCTGACCTCGCGCATGAAGACGTTCACGAACGAGAGCGAGCGAGCCGCGTTCGACGCGCAGATGCTCTACGGGGTGCACGTCTTCGCTCGCGCGAAGGTGATCCCCGACCTGGCGATCTCCAAGGGTGAGGAGGCCTACACCCACGCGCGCGAGATCGGCGATCGTGAGCTCGAACTCCTCTCGGCGGGCGGCACCGCGATGGCGTACCTCGAGATAGGGGAGGCGGAGCAAGCGACGAGGTGGTTGGAGCGCGCCGCGGTGCTCGCCTCGGACCACCCGACGCCACTCCGCGCCCGGCGACTCGAGACGTGGCGGGGGCTCGCCGACGCGGCGGCCGGCGACGCCCCCGCGATGCGCCGGCACCTCGAGCGCGCGGTGCAGCTCGCGGCCGAGAGCCGGCAGCCGGCGGCTCGGTGCGAGGCGCTCGCCCGGCTGGCCGTCGAGGCCTCGCGCCTCGGCGCCGAGTCGCGGGACGAGGGGCTGCTCGAGGTCGCGGAGCGCGCCGCTCGCGAGGCGGCCGGACTCGCCGCCGCGCTCCCCGGCCATCCCCCGTGGGGTGCCGAGGCCGACGTTGCCCTCGCCCGCGTCGCGCTCGCGCGAGGTCACGAGGACGATGCCGTCGAGCACGCGCGCTCGGCGATAGCCTCGCTCGGATCCGCGATGCACGAGGACGCGCACCTGAACGTCGTCCTGCCGGCGGCGAGCACGTTCATCGCGACGGACGCGCCCGATCGGGTGGAGATGCAGGCCTACCTCCAACGCACCCTCGCGATGATCGTGCAGCGGACGAGGGACGAGGACGCGCGGATCCGATGGCTGCGGGGACCGCTCGGGCGCGAGATGATCAGGCTCGCCGGACCGATGGAGGCGATGTCCGCCGCCGACGAGATGCAGCCCGAGGGCGCCGACACCGAACTCTTGCGGAGCCTGGTGCAGGGCAAGACGAACCGCGAGATCGCCGAGGAGCTCGGGGTGGACGAGCCGACCGTCGTCCGCAGGCTCGGCGAGCTCTTCGTGCGGATCGGTGCGTCCTCGCGCGCGGAGGCCACCGCCTTCGCCTTCCAGGAGCGCGTGCTGTGACGAGGAGGGCACGCTAGTGCTGCGGGCTCGCGTCGACCGTCACCGGTGCATCGGCGCCGGCTCCTGCATCACGATCGCGCCGACCGCGTTCGACTGGCACGAGGGCGACTTCGCCAAGGCGGGCGTGGTCGATCCCACGAGCGTGGAGGACGAGCTACTGCGCGAGGCAGCGCTCGCATGCCCGACGGGCGCGCTCGTGGTCGAGGAGGTCGCGGAGCTCCTGCCCTGGCAGCTGCGCGGGAAGGAGGGTCCGCGCCGCGTCGAGAAGACGTTCATGTTCACCGACATCGTCGGCTCGACGAACCTCGTCGAGGCGCTCGGCGACGAGGCGTGGCAGGGCGTGCTGCACTGGCACGACGAGACGCTCCGATCCCTGTTCGCCGAGCACAACGGCGAGGAGGTCGTCGGGACCGGCGACGGGTTCTTCGTCGGCTTCGACTCGCCCGACGAGGCGCTCGCGTGCGCGGTCGCGATCCAGCGGCGCCTCGCCGAACAGCGCCGCACCCAGGGCTTCGCCCCGAAGGTCCGCATCGGCGTGCACGCGTCGGGCGCCACGCAGGTGGGCAAGAACTTCTCGGGCAAGGGTGTGCACGAGGCCGCGCGGATCGCCGCGCTCGCCGACGGCGACGAGATCCTCTCGAGCAAGGCGACCGCGACCGACGGCCGGTTCCCGGTCTCGGAGTCGCGGACCGTGACCCTGCGGGGGACGTCGGAGCCGATGGAGATCGTCTCCGTCGAGTGGCGTTAGGTGCCGACGCCCCCCCGGATGGTCCCCGGCTACACCTCGCGGAACCAGCTACTCGCACGCTGCCGGGGTGAGGCGATCCGCCCGGCATCCCCGCGACCACGGGCGGCGACCGGCGCGTTCGAGAACATCGCGAGGTGCACGACGGCCTCGTCCCACACGAGGGCGGTCGCGACGAACCCCTCCGCGGTGAGCACGACATCGGCGCCGAGCCCGACCGCCTCGTGCGAGGTCGCCTCCGCGTCCCGCACGCGTGCGAGGAACCGCTCGAGATCCGCCGGCGACACCTCGCCCGTCGGCGCGCCGAGCGCATCCACGGCGTACCCGCGCGAGAGACGCGACCACAGCCCGGCGAGCGTCTCGGGCCGGTCGAACACGTCCGCAGCGACCGGACGACCGCCGATGCACACGATCGTGCCGAGTTGCCCCGGCCGCGGAGAGCCGAACTCGGCGGTGATCTCGTCGAGCTCGCGGCCGCGATCGCGGTAGGCATCGCCCATCGCGCCGGTCGCCGAGAAGCTCGCACCGACCTCGGCGCGCTTGCGGTCGACCTCGGCCCACACGCCGCCCTGGTCCGAGCGCCGTCCGCCGGTCCTGCGTGCGTCCCGTGCGACCGAGGCAACCTTCATCGCGCGCAGGTTCGGGTGGGTGAACTCGGGCGCCGGCGCGAACCCCTGCGAGCTTCGGTAGCCCCACCGGCCGTGCTCGACGCACGAGACCGGTATGTGCGTGTCGTGCCGTGCCGCGACGAGCACCGAGACGTTCAACACCCGGTCCTGCATCGCGCCCTCCAGGTGCTCGCCCTCGACGAGCAGCACCGGCAGGTCGCCCTGGTTGTGGACCACGAGCTGCGGCACCTGGCCGCCGCCGGTCTCCTCGACCGCGAGGGTGCCGGCCGCGATCGCCTCGGCCGCGAGCGCGTAGGCCCCGGCCTTCGCGACGGTCGTCATCGCGCTCAGCGGGACGAGCGTGAGGCCTCGGCAGGCCTGGGGCTCACCGAGGGTCAGCTCTTGGCCGACGAGCGTCCGTACGGCCTGGATCGGGTGCGTCATGTCGTTCACTTCCCTTCCTGGTCGCGCCGCTGCTCCGTCACGCGGCGCTTCTTGTCAGCGACCCAGTTGGCGAGCAGGCGGCTGGACGAGCCCGCCGACTCCACCTCGCCCGCGGACAGGTCGGCCATCCGAGCGGCCATCTCCGGGTCGAGCGCGACCCCCTTGCCGCCCGCGTAGGCGGCGGCTGGCTGCAGGTGGCGCGTCTCGCGGAGCTCGGTGCGCTGCAGGTAGTAGTGGGAGACCATGTGGAAGACCTCGCCCTGCCCGACGCGGAACAGCACCGCGACGGGCGACTCCCCGTACTTGGCCTGCAGCTCGGTGCTCGCGATCAGCACTTCCACGCGCTCGGCGTCGAGCACACGGATCGGGTAGCTCGAGCCTTCGAGCCACCACAACGGATCCTCGCCCGGGTCGACGACGCCGCGCAGGAACGGGTTGTCGTGCTCGCGCACCTCGATCCGGACGACGTCGTCCGCCGTCGGGTGCTCGTTGAAGGCCACGAGACCAGGGAACGAGGGCTCGAGCACGTGCCGGAGCGCCCAGTCGGTCGAGAACAGACTCCCGCCACCCTCCACGAAGGTCCGGATCCGCCGGATGCCCTCGGGGCCGACCCGGTCGCCCGGGCAGTTCACGACCAGCAGCTGCTCGGGCCGCAGGGGGAGCGCGGCGACCTGCTCGGGCTCGACCGGGGTGTACGGCATCTCGAGGGCGTCGAGGACCTGCTCCACGTGGTCGTAGATGCCGCGCACCACGACGATGTCCGAGGCCTCGACCCGCTCGAGCGCCTTGGCATCGAGCGGCGCCTCGCGCTGCATCCGGTCCTTCGAGATCCGGGCACCCGCCTGGTACGCACGCGCCCTCCGCTCTCGGTCCTTCTCGTCGGTGGTCATGGGGCCTCCTCATGGGGTTCGGTGCTCGGCCGTGTTCCGCCAGATACGTGCGAGCAGCCGCTATCTTAGGCTCAGAGCCGAATCTTGGCAACTGCTGCCGAGTCTCATGATAGGGTCGGGGTATGACAAAGGAGCGCGGGGAGCGCCCTCGGAAGCCTCGGGCGACAGGCCGTGGCGAGGCTCCCTGGGTCTACGAGGCCCTCGGGCGGGCGATCAAGACCGCCCGGGCAGAGCGCGGGATCGAGCGCAAGGACCTCGCCGCCGCGACGAGCCTGTCGTACGCGTACCTCTCGGACATCGAGAGCGGCCGCCGGCGCCCGTCCTCGAGCGCCATCTTCGAGATCTCGCGCGCCCTCGAGATGAACCCGAGCGACCTGATGCTCTGGACCGAGCAGCTCACGAACCGGATCGCCTCCGAGGAGCTCGCCGAGGAGACCGCGTCGGCGCGAGCTGCGGCCGAACCCGCGGCTGTGGGCTTCGCCGCTCCGGGCTCCATCGACTCACCGTCGAGGCGCCGGTCCTGGTTCGAAGGGTCGCTGCTCCCGGTCGAGCCGGCGGCGTCGGTTCCGGCGACCCGCCGGATGAACATCCCCGGCAGCCCGCAGACAACCGAGCGTTCGTCGCTCAGAGCGGAGCTCGATCGGGTGCTCGAGGATCTCGGCACCGAGGACCTGGAGCTCATGCTCGACCTCGCCGGTCGGCTGGCGCGCGAGCATCCACCGCGCCGGTAGGGCGTCTCACGGACGAGGGCGCTCTCGCGGAGCGCCCTCGTCGCAGGTCCCGGACGGCAGGTCCAGCCGCTGATCCGGGTCAGGCCACCGTGCTCAGGATCGCGGTCGCATCCTCGAGCGTCTGCGCCATCGCTTCGAGACGCATGTTCAGGTCGTCGAGGTCGGAGTTCCGCATCTTCTTCAGGCTCTTCACGGTCGAGTCGTCCCACGTGCCCTTGGTGATCGCCCGGTACTGCGGGATCACGTCGAGGTAGTCGATGAGATGGCCCTGGGCTCCCCAGGTGACCCTCGGGTGGGTCGGGAGCCTCCGTTCCAGGTCGTACGTGTAGACGTCGTGGCTGAAGTACAGCCCGTACCACGTGAGTGCTACGTTGCCGAGCGCCTTCAGAGCCTTGTCCGTCCTCCCCGCCTTCAACGCATCGATGGCGTTGTTCAGCATGGTCACGTCGTTCAAGACCTGCTCGTGCGGGTAGACCGTCCAGTCCCACGCGCTGAGCGCGGTGAGGTTGCCGTTGAGGAGGCGTTCGACCTCGAGGAGGTCGGCGTTCGCCCCCGCGATGTCGGTGATGTCCCCCTTGCGTCCCTTGTAGGCGTCGGCCGCGGCCGAGAAGGCCTCGGACGCCGCGACGAGGCGATCGACGCCCTCGGCGTCCGCGCCGGCGGCGATCAGTGCCTCGGCGTCGATCACGCTGGAGACCTCATCCGCTCGAGAGGCGACGCCGTAGGGCAACACGCCGTCGTCCAGACGGAATGCCAACCGACCGAGGAACTTCCCGATGTTGGCGAGGTCCTCCCAGTCGATCATCTCGTAGGTGTGGTACTGGGTGTGGTAGGTCCCGTCGGGTGTCCCGCCCGCGCCGAACACGACGGACGGCACCCCGGCTGCGGTGAACGTCCAAGCGTCCTGCCACGTGCTCGCCGGGACGCTGACGTGGGAGCCCATCGTGAGCAGGTCCGCGCTCGCGCTGGCCTCGTTCCGCAGCCACGGCGCGAGGTCGGGGCTCGTTCCCATGCCGAGCGTGCCGCCGCCGGCCATGGACTCGATGTTCAGGAACGCGCGGATCTTGCCCGCCCAGTCCGGGTGCTCCTGGGTGATCGCGTACCAGGCTCCGGTGCTCCAGTCGTACCAGGAGTTCGTGTAGCCGAACTCCTCGGCGGTCGTGAACATGAAGACGATCGTGTGCTTCGGCTGGTAGCCGCTCAGCATCATCGCCTTCGCGATCGCGAGCTCGTTCACCACGGCGCCGGTGTCGTCCGTCGAGTCGCGGAAGTGGCAGTCGTGGTGCGAGGCGTACAGGACGAACGTGCCGTCGTCCTCGGTCCCCGGGATCTCGCCGATCACGTTGTAGCCGACCCCACCATCGTCCGCGAGCGTGACCTCGGCGTCCATCGTCATCGTCGCAGTGACCGGTCCGGCCGCGAGCTGGCCCTTCAGCCAGGCTCCGTCCTTCCACGAGACGTACACCATCGGGACGAACGACAAGTCATACTCGCCGTCGTTGCTCCCGAGGGCGTCGTGCTTGTACGTGTACCAGTTGGTGGAGTGCGGCCCCTTCGTGAGGATCACACCCTGGGCGCCGTGGAACGCCGCCTCGGCACCGGGCAGGTTCATCCACCAATAGTCGAGCGCGCTGTCGACCAGGACGATCTTGTCGGTCCAGTCGAAGCCCTTGCCGAACGCCCGGTAGTCGGCCGCCGTCCCGTCGTGCAGGTACACGACCTCACCCGTCAGTCCCTCCGGAGGGGTGGGTGGCACGCCAGCGAACGTCGACGCGGGCATGGCTCGGTCACCGACCTGGACGCCGGCCGAGGTGAACTCGAACACGTCCACCGGGACGGCCTCCTGTCGCACGTTGCTCAGACCGGCGGACGTGAGCTCGGCCTCGATGAAGTCGGCCGCCGCGTTGTCGGCGGTCGTCCCGGCCCATCGGAAGCCCCAGTCCGCGTTCGTGCCGAGTCCGAGGAGGTACTGCTCGGCGTCCT
>JBLNAW010000168.1:0-12336 GCA_050259555.1 Solirubrobacterales bacterium | reverse complement strand
GAACGTCGACCGGGACGAGGGGTTGGCCGCTGAGCTTCGCGCGAGTTTCGTGTTCGTGATCGGGACGATGGCGGTCCTGCTCCTCGTTTCGATCATCGGCATCGCCCTGACGTAGCGACTGGGGAGAGGATCCACCCAAGCACCCGACGTGGGCGCTCAGGCGGGTCCGCCGTCCTCTCAGTACCTGCCGCCGCCAGAGCTGCCGGTACTGCCTGAGACGCTCGTCCCGCCGTCCGGGCCGGCCGGCGTCATCGCGAACCAGACGCCGCCGCTGCCCTGGCCGTTCGCCTGTCCCGGCGCCGAGTCACCCGCGTACGAGTAGAGGGGCCACCCGTCGTAGGTGAGCTGCTCGCCGCCGGCCGGGTTCGCGATCGTCCCGAGGGAACCCGAGAGTCCCGCAGCCTTCGGGGTCGACGTCACCAGGTCCGGCGGCCACGTCGTGGCGCAGTTCCCTGTGCACGTGACCGAGCTGTGCGCATCGGTCTTGAGGTAGTAGAGCGTGAACCCGTCGGCGTTCACGAGGACCTTGCCCACGCTCGCGACATCGGCGGTCGAGACCGTGCCGCTCGATCCGCCCGAGCCCTGCTGGGTCCCGGGGCTCGAACCGCCCGTATCGCTCGCCGAGGACCCACCGCACGCGGTGAGCACCGCCGCGAGGCTCGCGATCGCCACCGTCATCAACAGGAGACGAGATCTGCCCATCGGGAACCACCTTCCTGGTCGTTGGCCGCCGTTGGCGGTCGGTCGAACAGGTCTACGGACGGCGCACGACCGGGGTTCACGACGCCGATGTCGCGAACGTGTGACGGCCGCCCGAGACTCCTCGACTTCCCGTCGACGTTCTGCGAGCATCGGCGCTCGTCGAGCGGGAGGTGGAGATGGGAACGGCTTCATCCCGATGGGCGCCCGTGGCGATGGCCGTGATCCTCGGCCTGCTGCTCGCCGCGTGCAGCTCGAGCGACGGAGGCGGGGCGACGACCGGGCCGAGCGGCGGGGGCGGCGGGGTGGGGTCGATGTCGACCAGCCCCGCGCCAAGCACGTCGATCTCGCCGACCGAGTCGCCCTCGAGCGCGGACGACGGCGACGACGTCTCGGGCACCTGGTCGGGCACGTGGCAGAACACCTCGCCCGACGATGCCGCGGGAACGTTCGAGATGACCCTCTCGCAGGAGGGCTCGAAGATGACGGGCTCGATCGTCGTCCACGGCACGCCGTGCCTCAGCGCCGGTGAGATCTCGGGCGTCGTCTCGAACGGCGAGATCCAGTTCGGCGCGGTGAAGGCCCAGTCTCAGATCGTCTTCACCGGCAGCCTCGGCGAGGGCGACACGATGGGCGGCTCTTACCAGGCCTCGGCGAACTGCGCGGATGCCACCGGGTCGTGGGAGGCGGAGAAGACCGGCGCTTGAGGCGACCCACGATCACGCGAAGGGGCGGCCCGTCGGACCGCCCCTTCGGTTCGCGACCGCCGATCGCTGCGGTCGCCGCGCGGATCAGCTGGCCGTGAAGTCGGAGAACATCCCCATCCGATAGTGGCCCTTGATGTTGCAGATCAGCACGTAGTGCCCGGGATCGAGGTTCACGCTGAGCGTCGCGCTCGCGCCGCCTGCGACGTCCTCGACCTCGTCGACCGCCGTGTACGCGTCCTCGTTGGCCTCGTCGCCGTTCATCTCGAGCTGGTCCGCCGGCGTGTCGGACGAAAGCACGACGAACTCGTGGGTCTTGACGCCCTCGTTCGTGATCTGGAACGTCACGACACCGGCGGGCGCGCTCGAGCTGTCGAGGTTCATGTACTGGTGTTGCACGTCGGTCTCACCGAGCGCGACGTTCACGACGGTCCCCTCCGCCGGAGCCGTCACCGCCGTGTCGCCGGTCGCGCCGGTCGGAACCGAGGTATCCGCGCTCGCGGACTCCGACTTCGATCCGCAAGCGGCGAGCGAGAAGACCGCGAGCAGCCCCGCGATCACCATCCCGAGCAGTCGTCCTCTCCGTGCCATCTCCGTTCCTCCTTCAGCTCTCGGCCGTCCGCTCGGACGGCGCGGTTCCACGACCGGCTCGCCGCAGGCGCACGGCGAACCACACCACGAACAGGTAGGTGAGCCAGACGGCTACGAACGGGATCGGGATCAAGACGGCTCGGGCCCACGGAGCCTGCAAGCCGGCTGGTGCGGGGTCGTAGCTGACCACCGGCCGCCCGACCTCGAGCGTCACGTTCGTATCCGAGGGGGCGTAGCCTTGGGACCCCCAGAAGCTCACGGTGGCCTGCGTGGTTCCCGGCTGCGAGGGAGCGAACCGTATCGCGGCGACGCCGCCCTCGTTCGTCGTCCCCTCGCCGACGATCTCGTTCTTCGTCGCCCCCATGAACTCGACCGGGACGACGAGGCGCAGCAGCTGTCCGATGACGGGATCGCCGCTCGCATCGGTGAGCGAGACGCGGAGCACGACCGGCTGCCCGTCCACTGGAGCTACGTCACCACGAACCTCGAGCGTCGTCGCCACGTCCTGCCCGGCGAACGCCGGCGCCGCCGTCCCTGCGAGCACGATCACGAGCGCGGTCACGCCGATCGACGTCGCGAGCAGCCGCCTCATGCCGTCTCCTCCGCCGCGAGGGCGGCCGGCACGGCCACGGGCGCGGGAACGCTCGAGACGACGGGGACCGGCTCGGGCACGCCGAGCCGTCGGGCGGCCTCGACCTCCCAGCCCTCCCGGATCTCCCAGACCGAGACCACGGGGAAGATCCTCGCGAGCACGGCGAACACGAGCGCGAACCCGGCGAACCCGGCCGCCGTGATCGAGTACTCGACCCACGTCGGGTGGTACGAGCCCCACTCGTAGGGCATGAGGGGCAGGGCCATCGACGGGACGACGATCACCAGGCGCTTCAGCCACATCCCGATGTTCACCAGCACCGCCGCGACGACGATCCACCGGATCGTTCGTGTCCGGCGCAGCGAGAGCAGGACGATCGGCACGATCGTGCCGCCGATCGCGAAGAGCCAGAACAGCGGTGCGTATCGGCCGATGAGGAGCGCGCTCAGCAGCGCATCGTCGCCGACCCGCATCTTGAAGCCGACGGTCGCGTACTCGGAGAGCGTGAAGTACACGTACAGGAGCCCGAGGACCAGCAGCAGCGAGCCGAGGTACTTGAAGTGCTGCTCCGTGATGTACTCCTGGAGGCGGTACGCGCGGCGGAAGATCGCCATCACGACGATGATCCCGGCGATGCCCGAGAAGATCGCTCCCACGACGAAGTAGGGACCGAACACCGTGGAGTTCCAGCCGTCGCGGAGCGTCATCCCGAAGATCCACGACACGACCGTGTGGACCGACACCGCGACCGGGACGATGACGACCGCCATGATCGCGATCGAGCGCCCGAGGAGCCGTCGCTGCTCCGGGTCGCCGTTCCATCGCAGCGACATCGCCGAGTACAGGCGCCGTCGGATCCGCCCGCCGACCTTCGCATCGCGCAGGAGCGCCACGTCGGGAACGAGCGGGAGGAAGAGGTAGAGCAGGCTCCCGACGATGTAGGTGCTGATCGACAGGACGTCCCACAGGATCGGCGAGCGCAGGTGGCCGTGCAGGACCACGTTCTGTAGCCGGTCCGGGCGGCCCATGTCGATGACGACCATGCTCGCGCCGACGACGAGTGCGACGACGGTGATCATCTCGGCGAGCCTCGTGACCGGACGCCGCCACTCGGCGTGTGTGAGGCGCAGGATCGCCGACACCAGGGTCCCGGCATGGCTGATCCCGATGAAGAAGACGAAGTTCGTGAGGTAGAAGCCCCAGCTCACGCGGTCGTTCAGGCCGGTGACCGCCAGGCCGTGGGCGACCTGCCAGAGCCACGCGAACACGCCCCACGCCACGACGGACGCGAGCCCTGCGACGAGCAGCCGCCCCTTGGGGCCCCACGCTCGAGGACGGACGGGAGCCTCGGCCCGCTCGAGCAGCCGCCCGAGATGTCCGTTCGTCTGCGCGAGATCGAGGTCCTCGACGAGATGGGTGCTCATTCCGGGATCACCACCTTCGACTGCTCGCCGTGCCCGGGCAGGTACCAGACCCGAGGCTTGGTCCCGAGCTCCTCCTTCAGGCGGAACGCGTTCCGACTGCTGAGGAGCCACGACAGCTGTGCGGTCTCGAGCCCGTTCGTCGCGATGTCACCCACGAGGTCGCCGAACCAGATCGCGCTCATCGGGCACGCCGTGACGCATGCGGGGAGCTTCCCGACCTCGGCGTCGTGAGCGCAGAACATGCATTTCTCGACGGTGCCCTTGCGGTGCGGGACCGGGAACTCGGGGCTGTACTTCGCGAGGCTCGCGCCGGGCGGGTTCTCGGGCTCGCCCCAGTTGAAGGAGCGCGCGCCGTAGGGACAGGCCGCCATGCAGAACCGGCAGCCGATGCAGATGTCGTGGTTCACGAGCACCGTGCCGTTCTCGTTCCGGAAGGTCGCGCCGACGGGACAGACGTTGAGGCAGGGCGCGTTCTCGCACTGCATGCAGGGACGCGGTACGAAGACCGTGTTCCCGGACTCGTCCTGTACTTCGAAGACCTGGATCCATTCCTGGTCGCCGGTGAAGTGCGTGGTCTGGCAGGCCTTGGTGCATTCCTTGCAGCCATCGCATCGCGCGAGGTCGATGACCATCGCCCACTGGGGCACGTCCTCGGCAGGTGTCGCGGGCGGGGGCTCATCGGCGTACGCCACGGTGCGGGTGCCGACGGCGACGGCCCCCGCCGCCACGGCGACCTTGCCGAGGAACGCGCGACGGCTGACCCCCGAAGCCACGTTCCCCGTGTTCCGGTTCTCTCCGTCGTCCATGGAGCGAACGGTAGGCGCGCACCCGAGGGCCGGGCAGGGTCGCAGGGCCCCCGACCAAGCTCGATGCAACGCGAGAGATCTGCCTCGACCTTCGGCTAGGTGGTCGTCGCGCTCGCGCGCAACCCGCCGGCCTGGCGGATGGCTCGCCTACGCGTCGGGTGGGGGTGTGCTCGGCGGCTGCGCGAGGCCGTGCCGGTGAGCGAACGCGACCACCTGCGCGCGGTTCTGCAGATGGAGCTTCTCGAGGATGTTGCCCATGTGGAACTTCACCGTGGCGTCGGTGACCGAGAGCTCTTCGGCGATCGCGCGGTTCGTGCGCCCGTCGGCGACGAGTCGCAGGACCTCCTCCTCGCGCGGGGTGAGGGTGGCTTCGTCGCCCTGTGGTCCGCCGGCCGCGAGGTACCGGACGATCTTGCCGGCCAGCCCGCGCGAGAGTGGCGCCTCGCCGCGATCGAGCGCCTCGAGGAGCTCGAAGAAGTCGCCCGAGGACGTGCTCTTCACCAGGTAGCCGTGCGCACCGCTGCGGATCGCTTCGAACAGGTCGGTGTCGGCTTCGGACACCGTCAGGACGACGACCTTGATCTCTGGTAGCTCGGCCTTCACGAGGCGCGTGGCCTCGAGCCCTCCGACCCCGGGCATCGTGAGGTCCATGAGGATGACGTCGGGACGGAGCTCGCGGGCGAGCGCGAGCGCCTCGATGCCGTCCGATGCCTCGCCGACCACCTCGATGCCGTGCGCGCTCAGCAGGCTCACCAATCCTTCACGGAAGAGCGCGTGGTCGTCGGCCAGGAGGACACGCACGCCTCAGCCCTCCCCACGGAGCGGAACCGTGACGAGGACGGTGGTGCCCTCGCCCGATGCGGAGCGGATCTCGAGCGACCCGCCGGCGGCTCGTGCGCGTTCGCTCATCGTCTTCAGCCCGAACCTGCCCGAGCCGGCGGCCGTCGCGGGGTTGAACCCGATGCCGTCATCCTGCACCGAGAGCTCGAGGTCCCCGCCGCGCTCGCGGAGGGCCACGACCACCGAGGTCGCGCTCGCGTGGCGCCGGACGTTGGACAGCGCCTCCTGCGCGATCCGGAGCGCCTGGTAGCGCACGGACCCGGGCAGGAGCTCGCCGGCGCCACCGTCTCCTTCGTAGCTCGTTCGCAGTCCCGCCTGGATCCCGAACTCCGCGGTGTACTCCTCGAGTGCGCGCCCGAGCGGGCGGTCGGGGCCGACCGACGTGCGCAGCCCGAGGATCGCCTCGCGAACCTGCGCGCTCAGCCCGCGCGAGGCCGCCTCGAGGCCGGCGAGCTCCTCGGCGGCCTGCGCCGAGCGCCCGGTCGAGACGAGCTCCTGCGCGGCCTGGATCTTCGCGGTGAGGAACCCGAGCAGCTGGCCGAGGTCGTCGTGGAGATCGCGGGCGATGCGCTCGCGTTCCTCGACGGTGGCGAGGGCCTGTGCCTGCTCGAGCCGGTCCGCGTTCTCGATGCCTGCCGCCGCCGCGACCGCGAACATGTCAAGGATCAGCTGCTCCTCGGAGGTGAAGTCGGGACCGGCGGAGCGCTCGACCAGGAGCGCGTGTGCCTCCGAGCCCGACCCCTGCCCTCGCGCCACGAGAGCGACCGCGCCGCCGGCGAGGTCCACCGCCGATGTGGGACGCCCGGGACCCGTAAGCAACGCGAGCTCCTGCTCGCTGGGTGCGGGGGCGGGGGGGTCGGCGACCGCGAGCTGCGGGCGTCCCGCCCGCGGCGCGACGAGGAGCACGGCTCGATCCGCCGGGACGACCGCACGGGCGCCCCGGACGATAACCTCGTGAACGTGTCCCGCCGAGGGATCCGCGGTGACCGACAGCGAGGCCGCGTGCAGGGTCTCGAGCCGCTCCGCGTGTCTGGCCAGCTGATCTCTGAGCATCGCGAACGTTCGGAAGATCCAGATGGAGAAGGGCACGGTGGAGAGCGAGAGCACGGCCGTCGCGAGGATGTGCTCGCCGACCTCCGTGAAGAGCTCGTCGGCCTCGACGAGGAGCAGGATCGCCTCCATCGAGACGACGAAGAGCGTCGGGAGCAAGATCGCGAAGATGCGGAGGGTCCGCAGCTCAGGAGGTGAGCTGGCGAGCCGCGCGTACGCGACGAGTCCCACGACGCCGGCCGTCGCCATCCCGCCCGCCGCGACGTAGGGGAGCACCGATCCGCGGGGACCGACGACCCGAGCGATGAGCGCGCTTCCCGCGAGGAGCGCGAGCCACAGTCCGAGCCCGATCCAACGCAGGCCGACCTGGGCCGCGTCGAGCCTCGCCCGCGGGTCGGGCCGCCTGCGGCGGGGGAGCTCCACCTTGATCGCCTTCCGTCGATGGCCGGTCCCGCTCGGCGGGCCGGGGTCACGCGATAGTAGCCCCCGGGCGCCCGAACGGCGGGGGCTCACCCACGCGGTCCGCTCAGTGCCCGCACCATGTTGCCGGCGAACCAGGCGCCGCTCGCCGTCAGCCGGAGCTCGCCGCCCGACCCGCGCGCGACGAGCCGACGCTCGAGCCATTCCTCGCTGAGCGGTTCCTCCTCGGGGAACCGTTCGTCGATGGCCTTCACCAGGTCCGGCGCGATCGTGCCGGACAAGATCGCGGTGACGAGGGGATGCAGCCGGCTCTCGGCGGCGGTCCGTCGCAGGCCGCCCTCCAGGCCGACCCCGTCCTCGCGGGCTCCGCGCAGGTAGCCCGCGGAGCGATGGTGCCGGAAGTGGTAGTCGCCGAACACGCCATCAGCGATCGTGCCGACGGCGAGGCAGTCCTCTCCACGCGCCGGCGACGTGAAGTAGATGTCGGCGTCGCGTTCGTTCGCCCAGTGGTTGAAGGTTCGCTTCACGAACCCCGGGCGGCCGTCGAGCCGCTCGGCCGCGGCGATGAACGCCACGAAGTTCGCCATGTGGCTCCGACCGGCGAGGCCGTTCGCCTCGGCCCACGCGCGGTTCTGCGCGTAGACGAGGAGCTCGTACAGCGAGAAGCCGTCCACGCCGAGCGCGATGAGCGTCTCGACATCGCCGACGAACCCAGCGGTCGTCTGTCCGGGGAGGCCGCAGACGAGGTCGACGCTCACGATCCAGCCGCGCTCGATCGCCGCGCCGATCCGAGCGAGGACCGCGGGAGCGGGATCGCGGCGCCCGATCGCCTGCCGGACCTGGTCGTCGAGGGACTGCACGCCGATGTGAACCCGGCGGATGCCGAGCTCGTCCATCGTGTCCATCATCGTCGGCGTGAGCGCGCCGACCGTGGTTTCGAGCGCGAGCTCCGTCTCGGCGCCGATCGCGAACGAAGCTCGACAGCGCTCGACGAGGCGCGCGAGCCGCTCGGTCCCGAGGAACGTCGGCGTGCCGCCTCCCAGATGCACCGTGGACACCCCGCGCTCTCCGAGCGCGCCCTGCGATCCCCACGTCTCGAGCTCTCGGCAGACGGCCTCGACGTATCGGTCCATCGTCGTCTCGACGTTCGAGCGCACGGCGAACGAGTAGCAGTCGCAGAACCCGCACTTGCGCGAGCAGAACGGGACGTGGACGTAGAT
The DNA here is from genome assembly GCA_050259555.1 of Solirubrobacterales bacterium. Classification (GTDB taxonomy): domain Bacteria; phylum Actinomycetota; class UBA4738; order UBA4738; family HRBIN12; genus HRBIN12. The sequence continues at coordinate 3,990 of JBLNAW010000168.1, read as the reverse complement.
GCACATCGGGCCCGTTCGGTCCGGCGCGTCGAGCTCGTCCCGGAGGATGCGCCAGGCGGCCTCCGGTCCGTCCTCGTACGGGCGCGTCGCCCAGACGGGGAGCGGGATCTCCCAGCGCTCGACGTCGTATGGCGGGGCGAGCGCGTCGAGGAGCGCGCGGATCGGCTCCGGGTCGATGCCGGGAGGGAGGTCGTCGAGGATCGGGTCGAGCGCCCTCAGGCTCACAGCGTGATGCCCTCCTCCACCGTGCCGTCGCCGGCCCCGCGCTCGGCGGCGATCGAGGTGAGTCTCCTCAGGGTGAGCAGGCGCTGGAACCGGCAGCGGAAGCCGTCGGAGGCTGCCGTGCCCACGGCAGGGCAGACGTCCGGACACGACCGCACGCAGTGGAAGCGGTTGAAGCACGCGCGGCAGGCCGGCCACTCGGCCGTGCGTTCCCGCACGCGGGCGACAGCGCGCTGGTCGAGCTCGAACCGCGCGCCGACGCGGGCGCCCACCGCCAGGCCCGCGCGCCGGGCGGAGGTGGCGTCCTGTGCCTTGAAGCACGCCACCGCGGCGCCGCCGGGGACGAGCTGCAGCACGTCGCGGTCCACGTTGCAGTAGGTGGCGTGCACCTCGCCGGGCCGGCTGCCCGAGGTCGTCCACGCGACGCCGTGGGAGATCGCGACCGCCTCGGCCGCCTCGAACGCGTCCACCATGCGCTCGGCGTCCTCGGGAGCTGGCACGTCACGAGCGGTCGCGCGCCCGCCCACGTACACGGGCTCGGCGGCGATCTCCCGCGGTCCGAGCCGCGAGCACAGGTACTCGGCGATCTCGGGGAGGCGGTCCACCTTGGCAGGCAGGACGGTCGTCCGGACGTGCAGCGGCGTGCCCACCGCGCGGATCGCATCGGCCGTCGCCTCCACCTGCGGGGTGCTCGAGCCGCCCCGGCGGAGCGGGCGTTGGACGGCCTGGACGTCCTCGGGTCCGTCGCACGACAGGCCGACGAGGTCGAAGCGGTGGGCGATCCGCCGGGCGACCGGGGCCGGCATCGCACCGTTCGTCGCGAGGTATCGCCAGATCGCCACCCCGCGGGCCTCGGCCATCGCCTCGAGCTCGTCGAGGATACGGAACAAGAACGAGGGCTCGAGGGTGGGCTCGCCCCCGCCGTGACACACCACCGTGAACGGCATGCCTCGGGCGAGGCAGTTCTCGATGACGGCCGCCGCGGCCGCGCGGACGTCCTCGAGCTCGAGCCGTCGCCGAGGGCGAGGGGACGGGTCGGACACGCAGTATGTGCAGTGGAGGGAGCACCCGTCGTGCAGGTACAGCGTGAGGCAGGTCGGCGCGTACCGGCGCCCGAGCTGCCGCCGGTGCGTCGCCAGCGCCCCGCGTGCGTGTGCGCGAAGCTCGCCGGCCACGCCGGTTGCGCTCCGCGACCGGAGCCGGTGCTCGAACGGGCCGACGCGTTCGGGCGCGATCATCGCGAGGTAACCGGGCGCGTAGAACAAGCCGAGGCGCTCGTGCGGCAGGCGGTAGATCGGCAGGTCGTCGCAGGACATCGGGACGGGGTCGGCGATCATCCGTCGCACTCGGCGGGGATGCCGACGCGGAGGCGCACGAGGTGCAGGAACAAGCCTCGGGTGAAGGCGAAGGCCCGGTCGCGTGCCCACCCGGTCTCGGCGGCCACGGCGAGGACGATCACGGCCAGCGGGGTCCTGCCGTCCATCGCGTTGAACGCGCACAGGCCGGCGGCCGTCGTCTCGAGCAGCGCGGCCGGCGCTTCCGAACCGGGGGCCTGCCCCCACACGACGCCGTCCCGCACCCAGATCTGGCACCCGGGCACGATCGCGGGCGTGAGCTCCGAGAGCTCCCGGTCCGCCATCGTCCCGAGCTCGCTGAGCCGGAACGCGGGCCGCTCCTCGCTCGCCTCCGAGCGCGCGTGCCACCACTCGAGGGCGGCAGGGAGCAGCTCGCGGCGCGAGCGGGGGAACGTGAGCGGTTCGTACCCGGTCTGCTCGAAACCATCGGATGTGGCCCGCGCGCGATCGTCCATCTCGCCATTCACCCCGCCGCGCGATGGGGAGCACGCCGAACCTGCCCGCGTCGCCACACGCCGCCGCTCTCCGCGATGAGCCGGAGCAGGATCTCTCGGGTGAGGGTGCGGTTCAGCCGGCAGCGTTCGCCGCGGACGAGGTGTCCGCCGGGTCCGGGCTCGAACGCGCGGACGTAGCAGTCGCCGGCGCACGTCCAGTAGCAGTGGCAATCCCGGCAGCTCGCGCGCCGGGCCGCGATCCGGGCGCGCAGCTCCGCGCGCGCCTCCAGATCGAGCTCGAGACCGCCGCCGTCCAGCGTGCCGACGGTCGACAGGCGCGCGAGCGGATGTGCGGCATCGACCACCTCGTAGCAGGTCACGACGTCCCCGGCCGGCGTCACGATGAGCGCGTCCTCCGGCGCCGAGCAGAACGACCACCGCGCGCTCGAGACGTCCGCCCCCGTATAGAGGAGCTCTGCCCCGACGCGCCGGGCGTCATCCCACGCGAGGAGGAAGGCCTCGACGAAGTCGTCCACGTCGGTCCCCATCGGCTCTCCGTGGCCACCGCGTCCGGTCCCGAACGCGGGCTCGATGCGGAGCACGCGGGCGCGGGTGCGCTCGAGCAGGAACCGCACGTCCTCGACGAGCCGGTCCCACGGCGCGACGGCCGTCATGCGCAGGCCGTAGGCGACGTCGTGTCGGTCGAGCTCGGCGAGGTTCCGCATCACGACCGCCGACGAGCCGTGTCCGTCCTCGAAGGGACGATTGCGGTCCTGCGTCGAGGGCATGCCGTCCACGGAGACCGTGAGCCCGTCGAGGTTCTCGATGATCCAGCGGCAGCGCGCCGGACCCCAGACCCCGTTCGAGGTCAGCGTGATCGTCGCCGGGACGAGCTGGGCGCGCGCGTGCTCGGTCGCGGCGCGGATCAGCTTCCAGGCCGTCGTCGGCTCTCCGCCCCCGTGGAACGCGAGCTCGAAATCCTCGCGCCCGTCCTCGAGGGCGACCCGGGCGACGTGTTCGATCGCCGCGAAGGCGCGCTCGAGGGGGAGCTCCCGAAGGGCTCCCTCGCCGGCGGCCGCGTAGCAGTAGACGCATCGGAGCTGGCACCGGTTGGTCGTCAGCAGGGCGACGGATCTCGGCCGGAACGCCGTGCGGATCGGGGGCGCCGTGGGGACCGGCCGCGGACAGAACCCGATCTCGTCGAGGAACCGTCGAGCCTGCTCGGCTCGCGCGCCGTTGCGACGGCCGTCGGGATACGTGAGCGCGACCTCGGCCATCGCCCCGTTGCCCACGAAGGCCAGGCCGTCGAGCGGCTCGTACACGATCGACCGGTCGGCCTCGCCCTCGATCGGGACGACCCAGATCCCGGGCGGGTCCTGGGTCACGCTCGTGGCCGGCGCGGTCCTCGACATCTGGGCCTCAGTTCGGATACCAGTAGTGGCTCACGACCGAGCAGCCCGACGTGTGCCCCACGCAACTGCACGTGGTGTGTCCGACACAGGTGCACGAGGGCACGTCGACGCAGTTGCACGTGCAGACCGAGCCCTTGGGGATCGGCGAGCCGCACGGCAGCCGGTAGGTCTCGCCGTCGATGTCGAGCTCGATCCCCTCGGTGCCGGGGCGCACCTCGCCCGGCTTCGGTCTCGGCACGTCGACGCAGTCGCACGTGCAGACGTATCCCGCCGGGATCGGTGAGCCGCACGGCAGCCACGCGGGCTTCTTGTCCATCTTGAGCTGCATGGCGTTCTTCCCGGCGGGGACCTGCCCGCTCTTCGGGCGGGGGACACGCACGCAGTCGCAGGTGCAGACGGCGCCCTCGGGCAGCGGCGCCTCGCAGGGGAGCCAGAACTCCTCGCCCGAGATCGTCAGCTGCTTCCCGTTCTTGCCCGCCGGGATCGCCCCGGGTGCCGGTGTCCTCGTCCTCGTCGGCGTCGCGCCGCTGCCACCGTCACCGTCACCGTCACCGCCTTCGCCGGTTC